>CAJXSB010000151.1 GCA_913060435.1 uncultured Desulfococcus sp. | reverse complement strand
GGTCCACGCGGCAAAGAAGATCGAGGAAGATGATGACGGCGACTGAACGGCCCGCCGGGTTTACGCTTCTTGAACTGATCGTCTCCCTCACCATCCTCGGGGTAATCGTCACCATCGTCTATGGGGCCATGAACGTCGGCGTTCGGGCCTGGGAGAAAGGGGAGGGCGACGTGGAGGGACGGCAGCGATGCCGGATTGTTCTGGACCGCATGGCACAGCAGCTGGCATCCATGGTCATCCCCCGGGATCCGGGCGTCGGGGATGCCGCGCCTTATCTGCTCAAGGGAGACGCCGCCGCGGTCGAATTCATTTCACGCATTCCCCTGCATCCGGCGAATCGGTCCGGTCCGGTACAGGTGGCATACGAGGTCCGGGAGGACGGGGAGGGCGTTCGGTCGCTTGTATGCCGTGAGCAGTCCCTGGCCTCGCTGTCGCCGGCGTCGGGGGAAACGTCGGACGGGGCGGATATGATCATTCTGCTGCCGCAGGTGGCGGAATGCCGGTTCGAGTATTTCCGGGTCTCGGAGGCCGCAGACGACGGCAAGAAAGCAGCGCCGGCCGCGGAGCTGATGCCGGAGGTCCTCCGGCGGGTCGCGCCGCTGCATGACGTTGCATCAGAAGGCCCCGTGCTCACATGGGAGGCGACCTGGGACGGTGATGCGGAGCAGCAGAATCCCCGGGCCGTCGGCATCTATCTCCAGGCGGAGAGCGGGGCCGATCCCATCCGCGTCATCGTGCCGCTGCATGGAGGAGACGAGCCATGAAAGGCCCGCTGCAGAGTGAAAAGGGGATTGCTTTATTTCTGGTGCTCTGGGTGCTGATGCTCCTCTCCGTCATCGTCGGCGAGTTCTGCCACGCCATGCGGACGGAGGTCAACATCGCCCGCAATTTTACCGAGGAGACCCGGGCCTACTATATCGCCCGTGCCGGGGTGAACATCGCCCTCAACCAGCTGCTGAAACAGCAAAGCCGCCCAAGGAGCCGTGCAGCGGCGGCGGAAGCGGTGGCGGAGGACCCCTGGCGGATCAACCGGTCCATGCCCGCTTTTTCCTACGGCGGCGGCGCGTTCCGGGCCCGGGTGACGGACGAGGGCGGCAAGGTCAACATCAACCGCGCCGGCCCCCGGCTCCTGCGGGCGATGCTGTCGGGCTTCGACCTGAACGAGGAGGAGAGGGACATCATCGTCGATTCGATCCTGGACTGGCGGGACGGTGATAATTTTCACAGACTCAACGGCGCGGAGGAGGACTATTATCAGTCGCTTGCCGAGCCCTACCACGCAAGGAACGGTGATTTCGCTTCGACGGCCGAGCTGCAGCTGGTGCGCGGCGTCACCCCCGAAATGGTCGAAAACGGCCTGATGGAGATGGTGACCGTTTTTCCCGGCACCCGGGATGGGTCCGACGACGCTTCCGCCGGTGGCGGTGGCAGTCCCTTCGATTATAGTCGGCTCTGCGTGAATGCCGTCCCGGGGGTTCTACTCCGGTCGCTTCCCGGCATGAACCAGGAGCTGGCCGACGCGGTGGTCGAACACCGGGAGGCAACGCCCTTCCGTTCGACAGCCGACGTGATTTCGGTGCTGGGGGAGGCATACGGCGCTGTCTCGCCGTTCCTCACCATTCAGGAATCCGGCGTGTACGCCGTTGCCGCCGTCGGCTATGCCGCCGAAGGGGCGGATGGTGCCGAAGGATCCGGCAGCGCCCTCCACCGGGGCGTCATGGCGGTGGTCGAGGCGACCCCGGACACCGGACGGAAATACCGCGTCCTTGCCTGGCTGGACAATATCGGCGCCGGTTTTTGAAGGGCCCTGGAGCGGGTCTTTCATCGGCTGCATCCGGGCGGGGATGATTTGGAGGAGAGTTTGATTTTTCAGGAAAGTGTCGGGATTTCCATTGGAGATCAGCAGGTATCGCTCGTCTACCTCAAGAATGCGCTTCGGGGGATTCGGTGCGTCGCCAGCAGCATGCTCCGCCTTGAAACAGATGTATCCATCGACCGGAAGCTCCGTGCGGCCGGCCTGGCGGTTTCCGAGTTCATGCAGGAGAACCGGATCGGATCCCCGTCGATCTACATCGGCCTGCCGCCGTCCGCCGCCATGTTCCGGGAAATCGAGTTTCCGGCGGCAGTGCGCCAGAGCCTGGGGACGACGCTGACCTATGAACTCGAAAAATATATCCCTATCCCCATCGATGAGATCTTTTTTGACTACCAAGTGACCGGGGCGGCCGGGGACAACCGGATCTGCGTCCTGCTGATGGTGGTCAAGCGCAGCGATTTCGGCCACTATCTCGAATTCTGCCGGGAGATCGCCGGGGGTGTCAACGGCATCGAAGTGGCTTCCACCGCCGTTGCCAACAGCCTTCTCCAGGCTTCTGGGGGGCGCTCTGCGACGGATCTGGGCGATGATTTCCTGCCGCTCTTGAAGGGGGCGGCGCCGTCGGAGACCGATCTTGCAGCGCATGCCGACGATCTGATGAACACCTTTGGCCTCGACAGCGAGGCACTGATTCCGGCCTTTGGCCTAGCCCTGAAGGGTATCAGAAATGTCCCCATTGACATCAATCTGATGCCGAAGGAGTATCGTCGGCGTCCGAATCGGACCGGATATTATACCATGATAGCCCTGTCGGTCCTGGTGCTGTTGAGCTTTTCCGCCTGGGTCGGGAGCTTTTGGATGCAGCAGAGCATGGCGGCAAGGGCGCTGAATACGGAGCTGAGGCGCTTGACGGCGGAGATGGAAGGTATTCGAAGGACGGAGTCCCGGATCAACACCATCGAAGGGCAGCTCACGGAGTTGAATGCGCTGAATGCGCGCTATACGCCGGTGTCGGACATTCTGCGCGAACTGACGCAGCTTCTGCCGGAGAGTGCCTGGATCCGGGAGTTTCAGCTGGACGACAACAAGATCCGGCTCCAGGGATCTGCCGATTCGGCCTCTGAACTGATTTCCGCCCTGGAAATTTCGCCACTTTTCAGGAATGTCTATTTCACCTCCGCCATCGTCAAGGAGAAGGACGGCAAAGAGCGGTTTCAGATCAGCCTGGAAATGGAATCTTCATAGATGGTGAACCTCGGGATATCGGCCATGCCGCCGAAAAGAAAATATTTCTTAATTTTGCTGGTTGTTGTATTGTCGGTCGCGGTTCTTTTCCAATATGCGCCGGAGATGGAATCGGCATTTACCGGAGGGGGCGGAGCGGCTTCGGTCGAGGCCCAGGTGGCCAAATTCCGCAGGGCCGTGCAGAGAAAAGAGCGCCTCCAGGAGCAGCGGGCGCAGTTGGAGCGGATCCTCAGCCGGGCGGAGTCGGGGCTGTTGAGCGGGGACACCCAGGCCATCGCTGCTGTGGACATCCAGAACATCTTGAATGCACTGGCCGAGCAGAGCGGGGTTCGCCTCAAGACCATCCGGGTCCTGAAGCCGACGGAGGATGACGACGGCATCTATCGTGCCATTCCGGTGCAGATCACCTTTGACGCTTCGATTCGTCAGGTCAAGGAGATCCTTTACCGGATCGAAAGTGCCGGTAAGCTGCTCCGGATCCCGGAGGTCCGCATCCGGCGGCAGAACACCAAGACGATGGCGGAGGTCCGGACGACGCTGACGGTCGAAGGATTCATGAAAGCGGTCGGTGACACGGCGGTGGAGGGAGGATGATAGTGTCCAGAATCTGGATGTTCAATCTCATATTGGCGGCAGTCGCGGTCTTCTTCGGCATCAGCGCCTATTCTATCTGGAACGATGACGGCGGTGACCGGAGGCCGGCGCCGGTGGTCTCCAAAGGGGCCGCACCAGGGCCCGATCCGGAAAAAAAGTTCGTCAGACGGCTGATGCCCCAGGAGGCCTCCTACGATGTCGTCGCTGCCGACAACCTCTTTTCACCGGAGCGGGAAGAGCCTCAGCCCGAGGCGGTCGAGCCGGAGGCAGCGGAGGCGCCCAAGGAGACGGAAGTCCGCATTTCCGGAGAGGCGATCCATCTCTATGGGGTGGTGATGCTGGACGACTACAAGAAGGCGCTGATCAACAATCCCGACCGGTCGTCCAGGGGGCGGGGGCAGATGTGGGTGGCGGTCGGCGACCGGCTGTCGAATCTGACGGTGCAGGAGATCCGGAAGGAGAGCATCCGCCTGGTGGAGGGGAAGAAGACGTACGATGTGCTCCTTTACGACAAAGACAAGGACCGGTTGAGGGCCGCCGCGCCTTCCGCCGCATCCAGGAGGGCTGATGCGCCGACGGTGATCACCAACGCCCCACCGCCAAAGAAGGCGGCGCCGGTTGCACCCGCCGCCACGAAGGCTGCCAAACCTGCGGACAAGCGAATAATGGACAACCCGTTTCGAAGAAAATTTCCCAGGTAGAATCCGTGAAGATGATATCGATCCAGAAGACTGCAGCGACATTTTGCCATGCGGCGGCGCTGGCCCTTGCCTGTTGGGCCGTTTTCGGATGTGCGGCCGGCGGAAAAGAGCTCAAGCCCGTATCCGCGCCGGAGGCCGAAACGGCGGACATTCCCGGCATAGAGGCCGGCCCGGGCGTCCAGGCGCCCTTTAAAACCTATTCCCGCCCGGATTCCAGCCCCCCGGCCGCCGCTCCGTCCCAGGCCGTCCTGAACCGGATGACGGTCCAGGACCGGCCGCAGCCGGTCCAGCGCAGTGCGCCCGGCCGCCGATTCGCTGCCGGAACGGTCGAAGCCCCGCTTCCGCCGAGCAGCGTGGGGGCGGGTGAGCGCGAAGCGGTCACCCTCAATTTCGACAACGCCGACATCTACGAGGTGATCCGGACCATGGCCGAGATCCTCGAGATCAATTATATCGTAGATCCGGCGGTTCAGGGCAATGTTACCATCCATACTGCCGGACAGCTGAGCCGGGAGGACCTGTTTGCCATCTTTTCCCAGATCCTTGATGCCAACGGCCTGACGGCCATCCAGGAAGGCGGCGTCTACCGTATCGGCAAATCCGCGGATGCGGCAAGGCAGGCCATCCCCCTCTACCGGCCGTCCCAGGCGGGGCCGGCCGGCGGCTTCGGCGAGAAGATGATCATGCAGATCATCCCGCTCCAGAACGTCGAAAGCGCGGAGATGGCCAAGCTGATCGCCCCGTTCATGTCCAGTGACGGCACACTCGTCTCCCACGGCGAGCCCAACGTGCTCATCCTGGTCGACAAGGCGGGCAATATCGCCAAGGCCATGCGCCTGGTCGGAACCGTAGATATCGATGTTTTCCAAGACCTGAAGCAGAAGTTCTACCCCCTCCGGTACACGAATGCAGAGGAGGTCGTAACAGTCCTCGAGGCGATCATGTCCGCTTACGGCAATGACATCCAAAAGGATGATGTCCGTATCATCGCCATCAGCCGGCTTAATATGCTGCTGGTGGTCAGCGCCAAAACCGACATTTTCCGGCAGATGGACGCCCTGGTAAGAAAGCTCGATGTCCCGAACGAGGATGTCGAGTCGAGAATCTACGTCTACTTCGTCAAAAACGGTGAAGCCTCGGAACTGGCCGATCTCCTGGGGAGCGTATTCGAAGACAGCGACAGCCAGGAGACGGTGCAGCAGAAGGGACTGCGCTACGACACGCCCGCCGGAGCGGACGGCAAGCCTCCCGTCCCCGCCCCCCGCCCGGTGGACCCCTTTCCCGAACGGATCGCCACCCAGGACACGCTCCCGCGGGAACCCGCCCCGCCCGGGGACGGCGCCGGCCCGGAATCCGAATCCGGCGCCAGCCGCCTCAAAGGGGACATCCGGATCATTCCCGACACCATCCGGAACGCCTTGATCATCGATGCCCGGCCGAGCGACTACCGCGTGGTCGAGAACATCCTGAGAAGCATCGACGTCCTGCCCCGGCAGGTGCTGATCGAAGCGACCATCGCCGAGGTAACCCTGGACGATTCGACCGAACTGGGTGTCGAGTGGAGCTTCGACCGGACCGATGACAACCCCACGGGCCTCCTGACGGCCAATATCGGGGAGTCGGGGCTGACCTACACCATCGGGCTTACGGAGAAATGGACCCATGCCCTCAATGCGCTGGCCGCCAAGAACAAGGTCAACATCCTCTCCGCGCCGACGGTGCTGGCCTCCGACAACAAAAAAGCCCAGATCAACGTGTCGACCCAGGTGCCCCTGGCCACCACCGAATTCCAATACAATGCGACGGACGTCAACCCCATCTTTCAGACGACGATCCAGTACCGGAACACCGGCATCATTCTCACCGTAACGCCCCGGATCAATGAGCGTGGGCTGGTGAGCATGGAGATCCGGCAGGAGATCAGCGACGAGGCGGGCGGCGTCAACGTCGGCGGACAGCAGTATCCCTCTTTTTTCGAGCGCGTCGTCGAAACCACACTGACCGTAAAGGACGACCAGACCATTGTACTGGGCGGCCTGATTACGGAAAAGCGGGACCAGGGCGAGAGCGGGGTCCCCTTCTTCAAAGACCTGCCATACCTTGGATATCTTTTCGGAAAAAAAAGCGACAGCACCACCAAAACCGAGTTGATCATCTTGCTGACGCCGAGGGTCATTGTCAGCCTGGAAGATGTTGATACGGTGTCGGACGAATTCCGGACCAAGGTCGGTGCCGCAATCCAGTTTGTCCGGTAGCCATGTTATCTTCTCGGCGGGGGATTGTGCGGCGCTGGGCGGGAATCCCGGCACTCCGCCCCATGGCATCGGGGCGCCGGCGGAAATGTCTCGCCCTGGTGATGGTGGTGGCGATCATCGGACTCGGCATGGGTCGGGCCTTTTCGGAGAGCCTCCCCATGCAGGCGGCGGTGCTGATATCCCGGAATATCCGGCCCTACATCGAAGCTGCCGACGGGGCCATCGCAGCGTTCAAGGGCAGCGAGTTCGGTGTAGAGACCTTCCTGCTGGACCGGATGAAGGGGGGTGCGGCCGAAACGCTGGCAGCGTCCATCCGGCAGGGCGCGTACGACCTCGTGCTGAGCGTCGGCCCGGAAGCCTCGAGCCTTGCATGGTCCCATTCTCCGGCACAGGTCTGCCCCATCATTTATACCATGGTCCTGAATCCGTCCCGGCTGGCGGGTGCGCCCAGGGAGCCCTGCGGCATATCCCTCGGCATCCCCATCGAGGTGCAGCTTCAGACCATCGCCCGGACCCTCCCCTCCGTCCGGCGGATCGGATTGATGTTCGATCCCGAAAACAATGCCGCGTTCTATGGCGATGCCGAGCGAATGGCGGCCGAAGCCGGCATCTCGGTGGTTCCCGTCCGGGTCTCTTCGAGAAAGGAGATCGCCCGGGCCCTCGCAGCGAACTGGCAGCGCATCGACGGCCTCTGGCTTATCCCCGACCGCACCGTCATCTCCGAAAGCATCGTGCAGTACATCGTCAAGCAGGGCCTGTTGAACGACACCCCGGTTGTCGGCTATAATCGATTTTTTTATGAATCCGGCGCCGCCGTGAGCTTTGTCCTCGACTACACGGAAATCGGCGCCCAGGCCGGCCGGCTGGCCCTCAGCGCGGCGGCGCGAGGAGAATGCGCAGCCGGCGGCCCGGCATTCCAGACATGGATCAACGCGCGCGTCGTGGAAAAACTGGGAATCCCGTCGGCCGCCGGCGGGGGATCGGTGATTTTGAAATGAAACGGTTCGGCATCCACTATCGCCTATTGATGGCGGGCATCCTCATGATCGGTGCGTCGACGCTGACCCTCGGGTATATCGGCGTCAACATCACCCATGAGTTCGTCCGCGAGCGCTTTGAAAACCGGATCCGCTTTCTCGCGAAATATCTGGCCCTCAACGCGGAGCTGGGGATCCTGATCGATGAGCGGCCCATGCTGGAAAGTCTCGCGGAAAACCTGCTATCCGAAAAGGATGTCATCCGGGTGATGATCATGAATGACCAGGAGGAGTGTCTTGCAGAGGTGGCCAGAGGATCCGACGAACGCTTCAAAACCCTGGAAGCGCCGGTCCTTCTGAAGCAGAATGAAAACCTGGAAAATCCATTTCGGCAGCAGTTCCGCACCGATTACGCCCGGAAGACACTCATCGGAAAGGTCCGGATCGACTACAGCATTGAAGGGATCACCGGGCTGTTGACGACCATGAAGGTCCGGTTCCTGTGGTGGTCCGGCATTCTGGCACTGCTCTCCGTGCTCTTCTTCTATTTCATCTCCAGGTCCATCGTGTCGCCGCTGACCCAGCTGGTCGATGCCGCCAGGGAGGTGGCGGACGGGAACCTTTCGCTCCGTGTCCGTCCGGGCAGCCTCCCCGAGACCCGGGAGCTTGCGCTCTCCTTCAACGCCATGCTCGATTCGCTGGAGAAAAGCGGCGAAGCCCTCGAAGCGGCCAACCGGGAGATGGTCAAGCAGAAGACCCTGGCTGAAATGGGTAAATTTTCCATGATCATCGCCCATGAGATCAAAAACCCCCTGGGCATCATCAAGAGCTCTATCGACCTCCTCAAAAATGATGTGGCCCAGGGGGGCGACAACCTGATGATCCAGTATGTCGAGGATGAGATCCGGCGGCTCAACCGGCTCATCGAAGAGTTCCTGCTCTTCTCCAAGCCGGCGATGCCCAATTTCCGGGAGGTCGACCTGAACGGCATGCTCCAGGAAGGCATCCCCCGATTCGAGATCCAGCTCAACGGATGCGAGACCCGGATATCTTCCGAGGTCCCGGAAACGCCATGCCAGGCCAAGGGCGATCCGGACCTCTTGATGCGGGCCATCGGGAATGTTCTTAAAAATGCCGTTGAAGCCAACGACCGCAAGGGTGTTGTGTCGGTGGCCGCTGGATGCCGGGACGGACGGTGGGTCCTCGAGATCGGCGACCAGGGAAGCGGCATCCGGCCAGAGGATTTGGGACGGATTTTCGAGCCGTTTTTCACCACCCGGTCCCAGGGAACAGGGCTGGGCCTGGCCTATGCATCCCAGGTGATCGCGAACCATGACGGCAGCATCGCGGCAGAAAACCGGAGCAGCGGCAGCGGCGCTGTATTTACCATCGAACTTCCCCTGGAAGAGGGACCATGACCAAGGAAACAGCAGGACCCCGCATCCTGGTAGTGGATGACGAGGAGCGAATGCGGCATCTTCTTTCCATCATGCTCGAAAGAAAGGGATACCAGGTGGCACAGGCCGGCGACGGCGACCAGGCCCTGGTGCTGCTGACGGACGCTCCTTTTGACATGGTGATATCCGATATCAAGATGCAGCGCATGGACGGCATCGCACTGCTGGAGGAGATCAAGGCGAAGCAGATTCCCTCTCCGGTGGTTTTCATGACGGCCTTTGCCACGGTCGACTCTGCCGTGGATGCCATGCAGCGGGGGGCGGTCGACTACATCACCAAACCCTTCGACGAAACGCGCATGCTGATGACGGTCGAGCGGACCCTGAGGCTCTCCCGCGTCATGTCGGAAAACCGGGATCGCCGGCAGCGGCTGCGCAAGGCCGAGGGGGAGTATGAGATCATCTACGAATCGGACGTCATGCGCCGGCTGATGGCCCTGGCCGAGCGGGTCGCCTGCAGTGAATCGGCGGTGTTGATCAGCGGCGAATCGGGAACCGGCAAGGAGCTGCTGGCCCGGCATATCCACCGGATGAGCCCGAGGTGCGAGCACCGGTTCGTCCCGATCAACTGTGCAGCCATCTCCGCCGGGCTGGTGGAGTCGGAGCTGTTCGGGCACGAGAAGGGTGCTTTCACCGGCGCGGACCGACGGGCCGAGGGAAAATTCGAATACGCCTCCGGCGGAACCCTATTTCTG
>CAJXSB010000150.1 GCA_913060435.1 uncultured Desulfococcus sp. | reverse complement strand
AGATTACACCCCACGGGCAGCCGGATCTCGGGCGTCTGCCGCCGGGCTTTCTGCAGGCGCTCGGGAAGATGCTCCGGCAGGAGGACTCCGCCGGTGCAGTTGAGGACGGCGCGGTGGATGGTGTTCTTGATTTCCCGAACGTTTCCCGGCCAGTCGTACGCCTCAAGCGCCGAAATGGCGTCCGGCGAGATGCCGACGATGCTCCGCTGGTAGTCGTCGCTGAACTGTTTGAGGAAGTGGTTGACCAGCAGGGTGATGTCGCCGCCGCGATCGCGAAGGGGCGGCAGCGTGATCTGGAAAATATCCAGCCGGTAAAAAAGGTCCTCCCGGAACCGACCCTGCTCCACCGCCTCGGACAGGTTCTCGTTGGTGGCGGCAATGATCCTGACGTTGGCGGAGATGGTTCGGGTGCCGCCGATGCGCTCCAGCTTCCGCGTCTCCAGAAGCCGCAGCAGGCTGATCTGCACCTTCTCGTCGATGGTGCCGATCTCGTCCAGAAAAATGCTTCCCCCCTCCGCCTTCTCGAAGAGCCCCCGGTGGCTCTGCGTGGCGCCGGTGAAGGCACCCTTCTCGTAGCCGAAGAGCTCCCCCGCCACCAGCTCCGGTGGCAGCGCTCCCAGATGGATGGGCGAAAACGGCCTTCGGCTCCGGGAGCTCTGCTGGTGGACCGCCCGTGCCACCAGGTCTTTGCCGGTGCCGGTCTCCCCCGTGAGCAGAACGGGCATATCGGTGTTGGCCGCCTGCCGGATCTGGCGGTAGACATCCATCATCTTTGCGGATCCCCCCACCATTTTTTCAAAGGTGGTCTTTCCCGCCTTGGACTTGAGGAGAAGATTCTGCGTGTACTGGGGCTGGTGGAGCAGTGCCGCATCGATGAGCATCGACAGTTCGCTGTCCGGAATCGGCAGCTTGGCGTACTGATAGGAGCCGCATTTGAGTGCCGAAAAGACCGTTGACATATCCTTGGAGGCCGCCAGAAACAGGATCTGGGTGGCGGCGCTCTTTTCGGAAATGATGTCCAGCAGCGCCATGTCACGGATCCTGCCGAGACGGGCGGTGGCATCGGTGAGCATCAGGATGTCGATTTCGTGCTCTTCGAATTTCTCGAACCCCTGTTCCAGGGTCTGTGCCGCCATCACACTGAATTTTTTGGGGCTGCAGATGCGCTTGAGCTGGCGGATCAGTGTCACACCACGCTCGATGACCAGTATTTTAACGATTTTTTTCCGCTTGGCTGTGTCCATGACGGTATGAACTCCTAATAGAGATGAGGCTGCTGCATTGAAGCGATGATGCCTGACGGCATCGCAAGGCAGGATTCCGAATGAAAGCCTGTCATGTGTAATGTAAATTTTTTATACAGTCAAGCGAAATAGAGTTCCCTTCTGTACCGGGATGGATGTCCCGTGTTCGAAAGCTGATTTTTTCATGTATTTTCAAAATTATAATAAATTATTAATATTTTATTAGCAATAGCCCCCAATATTCCACCACAATTCCATTGTGAATTTTCTGTACGCTTCCAAGATTCGGCCCACCGTAATGTATAATTTTTACACATATTGCCCTGGATGGCCTGCAGTATATTTCCCCTCCACTGATATGATAAAAATTTTTTTAATAATAAATTCTATGTGTTGACCTGCATCATTCACGGAGCTGGCATATTTTTTGTTACATATTGTGAATCTCGTATCTGGATCCATTTGGGATCCGGCAGAACGACCCAATAGAATTTCATATCAACCATAGCGATACAGGAGGTGGAAATGGACAGCTGCAGCCTACAAATCAGGTATCCCAGCAAGGAATGCATGCTGGAGCAGAATGAAGAATGGTTTCACCTGGTGACGGAGGATGGCCAGGAGCGGATCCGGATACACGAGTACGACCGGGTCTACGATGTTCCCGGCCTCTACGAAGAGGTGGTCTACAATCGGCTTCAATGCGACTCTCCCAGGGTAATCACCCAGCTTCTCAAAGAAACCATGGAAAATCATGGGGACAACAGCACCCCCCTGCGGGTGCTCGATTTCGGCGCTGGAAACGGCATCGTCGGCGAATGCCTGCAGGATGCCGTCAATACCGAAACCATCGTCGGTGTCGACATCATCGACGAAGCCAAAAAGGCCGTCGAGCGGGACCGCCCCGAAATCTATGACGACTATTATGTAATGAATCTCGCCCAGCCCAGCGAAGAAGAGAAACAGGCCCTCGATGACTGGGATTTCAATGCGCTGGTCACCGTGGCCGCCCTGGGCTTCGGCGACATCCCGACCCGGGCATTTGTCAACGCCTTCAACATGGTTGCAGACAAGAGCTGGGTCGTATTCAACATCAAGGACCGCTTTCTGAGCGATGACGACGACACCGGCTACAACGAAATGCTGCAGGACATGATCGGCGAAAGCCTCCATATCTATCAAAAACACCACTACTGCCACCGGCTGTCCATGGCTGGAGAGCCCCTCCACTATTATGCCGTCATCGGTCGAAAGGAAAAAGGGTTCTGACCGCTTCGACGACGCTCCCCGCCGGCCGGCCGCCGGCGAACCATCTGACACCAACGCCGTCATCCATCACAGACATCGCCGCCTGAGCGCTGCGGCGCAGGCCGAACCCCCGCGCTTCGGCACCCCTCCGGGGGTGGCAAATCCACAGCGCGCCGCATCCCTGCGTCATCACTGCCAAAGGGAACGCGGCGGCGATGCCGATGATGGACGGACGCATGATGCATCATTGGCAAAGGATGGCGACGTTCCATCCCGCAGGACATATAGACGCAGGACATATAGACAAGACATATAGAAAGGAACATTCATGAGCAAAATCCGAAACCCCCATGTGTTTACCTCCGAATCGGTCGGCAAAGGCCATCCGGACAAGGTCTGCGACCAGATCTCCGATGCCATCCTGGACGCCTGCCTGAAGAAGGATCCCCGCAGCCGCGTCGCCTGTGAGACCCTCGCCGGGTTCAATCTGGTCGTGAACGTAGGGGAAATTACCTGCCAGGACTTCGACAGCATCGACACCGAAGCGGTCGCCCGTAAAACGGTTCGGGATATCGGCTATGACTGCAGTGAACTGCAATTCTGCCACGACAGTTTTGAATACATCTCCCGCATACATGGCCAGTCGCCGGATATCTCCCAGGGGGTGACCGAGGGAGAGGGACGCTACGACGAACAGGGGGCCGGGGACCAGGGCATGATGTTCGGGTACGCCACCGACGAGACCCCCGAGATGCTCCCGGTGCCCATCGCCCTGAGCCACCGACTGTTGGAACGGTTTGAGATGCTCCGGAAAGCCGGCACCATCGATTATCTCCGCCCGGATGCCAAGGCCCAGATTTCGGTCCACTACGACGACGGAAAGCCTCGCCGGATCACCTCGGTGGTGCTCTCCCATCAGACCGACCAAATCTCCCCGGACCGGATCCAGAAGGACATCTCCAACGTGATCCATGAGGAGCTCGCGCCCACCGGCCTACTGGACAACGAGACCCGTTTCTATGTCAACCCCACCGGCAGCTTTATCCTGGGGGGGCCCTTTGCGGACGCCGGCCTGACCGGGCGGAAGATCATCGTCGACACCTACGGGGGCGTCGGGAGCCACGGCGGCGGGGCATTCTCCGGGAAGGATCCCTCCAAGGTGGACCGGTCGGCCGCCTATTATGCCCGCTACGTGGCCCGGAACATCGTTGCCGCGGGGCTTGCATCCAAATGTGAAATCCAGGTGGCCTATGCCATCGGCGTGGCCAAGCCCCTCTCCATCAATGTCGACACCTACGGCACGGGGAACGTAGCGGACAAGGCGATCCAGGGGATGCTCGAAGAGAGCGACCTGTTCGACTTCCGTCCTGCGGCGATCATCGACCAGCTGGGCCTCATGACGCCGTCCGGCTGGCGCTACGAAGACACCGCAGCATACGGCCACTTCGGCCGGGAGCTTTTTCCATGGGAAAAAACGGATCGTGCCGAAATGCTGAAAAACGACTTCAAGAAAATCAAGGCTGCATAACCGATAACACCAAATAATATCTATCGCACCACAGAAGGATGACGTTTTATGCTGATGGAAAAAGACGCAACACAGAACACCGCCGGCGGCCAGGTGGAATACCGGGTCAAGGACATGAACATGGCCGACTTCGGCCGCCGGGAAATCGAAATCGCTGAAAAGGAGATGCCGGGCCTGATGGCGGTCCGCGAGAAGTACGGGCCAGCGGCCCCACTGAAGGGCGCCCGGATCAGCGGCAGCCTCCACATGACGATCCAGACCGCCGTACTCATGGAGACCCTCCGCGAGCTGGGCGCTGCAGTCCGGTGGGCCTCCTGCAACATCTTTTCGACCCAGGACCACGCAGCGGCGGCCATGGCGGCGGCCGGCATCCCGGTCTTCGCCTGGAAGGGGGAGACCCTCGAGGAATACTGGGAATGCACCCTGGCGGCCCTGACCTGGCCCGGCGGCGAGGGGCCGCAGCTGATCGTGGACGATGGCGGTGACGCCACCCTGATGATGCACCGGGGGTACCATGCCGAAGAGGACCCCGCCATCCTGGACGAGCCCACCGACAACAGGGAGCTGCAGATCATCAACGCCACGCTGAGAAATCGTCTGGCGGAAGACGACCGCTTCTGGCACCGGGCCGTGGAAGGCTGCAGGGGCGTCTCCGAGGAGACCACCACCGGCGTCCACCGCCTCCAGCAGATGGCCGAAAAAGGCGAGCTGCGCTTTCCCGCCGTCAACGTGAACGACTCCGTAACCAAGAGCAAGTTCGATAATATCTACGGCTGCCGGGAATCGCTGGTGGACGGCATCAAGCGGGCCACGGACGTGATGGTGGCCGGAAAGACCGCCGTCGTCTGCGGCTTTGGCGACGTCGGCAAGGGATGTGCCGAAGCATTCGCGGCGCACCGGGCCCGGGTCATGGTGACCGAGATCGATCCGATCTGCGCCCTCCAGGCCTACATGGCCGGATACCCGGTCGTCACCATGGAGCAGGCCCTGGCCGAAGGCGACATCTTCGTGACGGCAACCGGCAACTGCGACGTCATCACCGCAGCGCATATGTCCGGCATGAAAGACCAGGCCATCGTATGCAATATCGGCCACTTCGACAACGAGATCCAGGTGGACGCCCTCAACGAACTGCCCGGGATCCAAAAGATCCCCATCAAGCCTCAGGTGGACAAATATCTCTTTCCCGACGGCCATGCCATTTACATGCTGGCCGAAGGTCGTCTCGTCAACCTGGGCTGCGCCACGGGCCACCCCAGCTTCGTCATGTCCAACTCGTTCACCAACCAGGTCCTCGCCCAGATGGACCTGTGGCAGCATTCGCACGGAACCGAGGTCCGGCGGCTCTCCAAGGCCCTGGACGAAGAGGTGGCCCGCCTCCACGTCGAGAAGCTGGGCGGGGTATTGACACGGCTCACGGACAAGCAGGCCGGCTACATCGGTGTTTCTGCTGCCGGACCGTTCAAACCGGAGCATTATCGCTACTAACGGGCTTTTCCCATCCTGTTTCGGGACCCTCCTGCGGGAGGCGTCCCGACGGATGCCACCGACAAGGCCAGGCAGATCCGGTCTTGCGACCGACCCGAAACCATCACCCAGGAGGATGATTGTGATACAACCCGAAATCAATACCTTTCGCCCGCGGATGCGGGTGCTGAATGAAGCGCAGGCATGGGCCATTCACCATGGCGCCCTTGAGATCCTCGAACATACCGGATTCGTGATCGACCACCCCGAGGTACGCGAAATGCTCCTCTCAGCGGGATGCCGGACCGACAGCGATGACCGGGTCCTGATGCCGGCGCGCCTGGTCGAGGATGCCATGGCGTCGGCGCCCCGGCAGATCACTCTTTACGACCAGGAAGGCCGAAGGGCGATGCCGCTGGTCAACGGTAATTTTTATTTCGGCACCGGCTCGGACACGATCTTTACCATCGATCTCGAGAACGGCCGGCGCCGGCGGACCGTACTCCGGGATTCGGGCAATTTCGCCAGGCTGGTGGATGGTCTGGAGAATATCGACTTTTCCATGTCCATGGGAAATCCCGCCGACGTTCCCATCGAGGACATCTATGTCCACGTCTTTGCGGAAATGGTCCGAAACAGCAACAAGCCGATCTGCTTTATCGCCGACAGCGGCAAAGACATCGCCAAGATCCACGAGATTGCAAGCCTCGTGGCCGGCGGAGAGGAGGCACTGGCCCAGCGGCCCTTCCTCCTCAACTACTCGGAGGCCATCAGCCCCCTGAAGTTCCCCCGCAATGTCATGGAAAAGCTCGTCTTCTGCGCCCGGAAGCACATCCCCATCTGCCTTCCCTCGGGCTGCAACGCCGGCGGGGGCGGCCCGGTGACCCTCGCCGGGGCGATGGCCCTCGGGATTGCGGAGAACCTGGTGGGGCTCACCATCCACCAGCTCGCCGAAAAAGGCGCCCCCTTTCTCTTCGCGCCCAATGTCAGCGTCCTCGACATGCGCCACGCCGTCATCTCCTATGGATGCACCGAGTGGAGCCTCACCCAGGCCGCCCTGGCCGACATGCGGGACATCATCTACAAACTGCCCATCTGGGCTTTCGCCGGCGCTACGGATGCCAAGACCGTCGACGCCCAGGCCGGGGCCGAGGGAATGCTCTCGATCATCACGGCCATGCTGTCCCGGTGCAATTTCATCCATGACGTGGGGTACATCGAATCCGGCCACACCTCTTCGCTGGAGATGCTGACCCTGGCGGATGAACTGGTGGGAATGAGCCGCTATTTCATCGAGGGGCTGCGGGTGGACGACGAGACCCTGGCGCTGGACGCCATCGACCGCGTGGCCCGCAACGGCAGCAGCGGCGCCATCTTCATCAGCGACGCCCACACCTTCCAGCACTTCAAAACCGCGCTGTTCCATCCGGAGCTGGCCGACCGGAGCCGCTTCACTATGTGGAGCAAAAAAGGCGCCAAGGACATGCAGCAGCGCTGCAACGACAAGGCGCGGCAGGTCCTCGCCGACCACAAGGTCACGCCCAAACCCGATGCCGTGCTAAAGGGCATGGGGGATGTGCTGATAAACCAGGAAGACATTCTCAATTGATGCAGGCCGCCGGCCGCGCCCCCTCTGCTGACCTTTTTTTCGGAGGGAATGCCTGGCGATGAACGGGTCCGCCCGGCTTCCAGGCGCACCCAAGGCAGCACCGACTGACCGGGGTAATAGGCGTCAGTTCACAGACGCCCATCGCCACGATCATCGCGGTGGTGAAGAGGTCCCGTGCAGGGCCGCGCCGCATGGGCGGCGCGGCCATTTTCGATTATATGGATATTTCCTTTGCAGGCCGGCCGTCGGCATCCCATCCCCGCAGGCGGTAGTAATCATTGAGCATATGGGTGAGCTCGCCTTCGGTCAGCACATGGCCGGTCTTCTCCAGGGTACGGTGGAGGGCCCTGGGCAGCCGGTCGTCCGCGGACGTGAGGCCTTCGCGCAGGTTGAAATGACGCGCAAGGTCCGAGACATTGTCTGCGATCTGTTTGATGGACTCCCTGCTCCCGTCCAAGCCGGTCATGGCGTGGATCACATCGCCCAAGAGTTCCCACGTGTAGATGTCCCGGTAGAACCGGCAGAAGACCAGCGTGTCGAAGAGTGTCAGCCTGTCCTCAAAGTCGATGAAGAGCTCGGCCTTGTCCTCTATCTGCTCCGCAGGGATCATTCCGGCGAGCTCGGGTTTGTAAAAAGTTGCTCTCAGGTGGCATGCCCCCCGGTCTGAGGTGGCATAGGCCAGTCCCATGCCCTTAAGGACGCGGGGGTCGTACCCGGCCGGCTCCATCCCCTTGACATGAACGGCGATATCCTCCAAATCCCACTCCTTCGCGGCAAACTTGATGCCCTGGGCCAGAATCTCGCCGATGCCCTCGCGACGGGCGATCTTTTCGAGCAGGCTGGCGATGGCGTCAACGTCGCCGTAGTCAATCTCAAATGAAACTCGCCCCCGAAGAACGGCTTCGATGGTGAAGGCGCAGAGGTTGCCGCCGGTGATGGTATCCATGCCAAGGCGGTCGCAGATATCATTGAGGTAGCAAATCTCCTCGATATTGTTGATGAGGCAGAGGCCGCCGAAGGCGTAAAGGGTCTCGTATTCCGGTCCTTCGATCTTGAGGCCGGCATGACGCCCCTCCTTTACCGTGGTCAGGCGGCCGCAGGCCATGAGGCATTTGGCGCAGGCGTTGGGCTTCACGTCGCAGCGAGTGTGGAGGGCATCTGACCCGATTTTTTCCCAGTCTTCATAGGTGCTCTCGGTCCAGTAGCGGGTGGGAAAGGCCTTGGCGTTGTTCATAATCTTGACCATCATGGGCGTGCCCATGCTCTTGTAGGCCTTGACGCCCGGATTCTCCTTGCTTTCGGTGTTAACCTTCTTGCTCAGCCGACGGACCCCGTCCGGATCAAAGGGTTCGCGCTTCCGGTCTCCCTGAAAGACCAGGGCCTTGAGCTTTTTGGATCCCATAACCGCACCGACGCCGGTCCGGCCCGCCGACCGCCAGTAGTCGTTCTCGATGACGCTGAAGCTGACGAGGTTCTCTGCGGCCGGGCCGATGACAACCGCGCCGCGCTTCTTGAAGCCGGAATCCGATGCGAACCGCTCGAGCACCGTGTCTTCCGTCTGGTAGGTTTCCATACCCCAGATGTCGCCCGCATCATGAAAAACCGCGCCGTCGGGATGAATCGAGAGTACCGTGGGGGCCTCACACGCCCCTCGGAGGACGACGGCGTCAAAACCGGCTGCGTCCATGGCTTCGGGGGCCTTGCCGCCGGAGTAGGACTCGGAATAGAAACCGGTCTGGGGGGATTTGGTAAAGACACCGTAGCGGCTAGAGCCCCAGATGATGCTCTGGGTAATGGGGCCGGTGGCGAAGATCAGGCAGTTTTCGGGAGAAAGCGGATCCACGCCGGGAGGATTGTGCTTGTGAAGCAGCCAGGTTCCCAGCCCTTTGCCCCCTAGATAGGTTTGGTAGATTTTATCGCCCGGCCGCTTTATCTCAACATGCTTCCGTCCTAAATCAATGTATAAAACCCTGCCGTAAAATCCTTTCATGCGGCTTGCTCCTTTTTTTTTTCAAAGGGTTGAATATCATTTTTTCTGTGGATCTCAGGCAGTCCACCTGCACCGAGACTGTTTCGCCGCATCTTGGGCAGCGCTGGTTGTACCGCTCGTCGATGTGACATTCGCGTTCAAACGCGTTGCCGCAAACCTTGCATTGCATATTGTAATGAGGCATTATCGTATCCTTACCATGCTCTTGGTTATGAACCTGTCTCTATCCGTTTTTGCTGTTCTCCTTCAGCAGAAACGAGCCGTAATGCCGCCGGAACCGGGTGGCCGAATATTTCTCCAGTTTCCAGTCAGGCACAGCGCATTTGCCGCATACCCCCGAAAACCACTTGTTTCTGAGCCAACGAGCCGCACGGCTCCTGCGGGAGTTATAGATCTTAAAGGTTTTGTTGCAATGGGTCGTAATCCATGCCTGATCCCCCATCTTTTCAATGGTGCGAATGCCGTGCAACACCCCTTTTCGGGACGGCCACAACTTGATTTTGTCAATCAGTCGGAACAATTCGATCCGCTTTCGGTAGATCCTGGCAACGGCTTTGCCGCCTTTTTTTTCTGTACTCATGGCGAAGAAATTCCCTACAGTGCAACTGCGTCCGCCAGCATGGCAGCTACACCGATCTGAAGGGGGTCATGGAGGAGCCGATCCCCCAACCTAACGGCGG
>CAJXSB010000149.1 GCA_913060435.1 uncultured Desulfococcus sp. | reverse complement strand
GCCGGCAGAACGGCTGGACGCTGCGTCGGCGCTCCGGTTCGATTTCATGAATGACGGGGCGGGCGCCCCGGGCCCGGACCGCGACAGCCGCAAGCAGCCCCACGGGTCCGGCGCCGTGGATCAACACCTGCTCCCCTGCACCAACGCCAAGCTGCTCAAGGGCGTTGACGGTGCATGCCAGCGGCTCCGCCAGGGCGGCGACCTCCCCGGGCAGATCCTCCGGAACTTCCAGGAGGCTCGACTCCGGGGCCCGCACGTATTCCGCAAACCCCCCGTCCTCGTGAAACCCGGTGATGCGCATGGCGCTGCAGAGGTTTTCCGCCCCGCAGCGGCATGCATCGCAGCGGCCGCATGCCCGTCCGGGCCAGACCACGACCCGCCGACCCGACGCCTGCACACCGCAGATCTCGTGGCCGAGGACCCTTGGCAGATGCAGGTCGCGGTGCCCGATCCGCCACATTTTGGCGTCGGTTCTGCAGACGGCGCAGTGGGTTACCTTCACCACCACATTCCCCGCCGCCGCATGGGGAACAGGGACTTCCGCCAGCGCCATGGCGCCGATATTTTCAAGTCGAAGCGCTTTCACGCTCTTTTCCTTTCACAGGGGATGCCGACGCAGCGTCCGCCCTCAACCGCTGTCGGGGCTGATCAACCGGACCGTCGGGAGGTAGGTGCGATAGTTGTCAACGCTCCGGGTGATCAGCGGAATTTCGAGGATCGCGGCATGTGCGCCGATGAAAAAATCCGGCAGGGGAGCCCGTTTGGGCCCCTTTTTGCGGCGGTAGTCCAGAAATGCCTTGCCCGCCAGGAAGAGCGCCTCTCTGGGGATCTCCAGCATCCTGAATCCGCCCCGGGTGATGGCATACTCCAGGTCTTCGATCCGCTCGAAGCCCATGGACAGCTCGGCGTAGACCACGCCGTTAATGTACAGGGTCGTCATTCCCGCATACTCCCCGAGAATGCCGAGAGACCACTCCGCCCAGGCGGGGTTGTCGAGAAAAATATCCAGGATGACATCGGAATCGACAAGGACACCTTTCACCGAGGCTATCCCCGGGTCAGGGCCAGAATCTCGTCCGTCGTCATCCGGACGGTGGCGACCCCCCTCAGGTGCCTGAAACGGTTCGCCCGGTGCTGGATGCTCGGCCGCTTGACGATATAGACGCGCTCGTCTTCCTCGATGAAATCGACTTCCGTGGCAGGGGTGATCCCCAGCTTCTCACGGATATGCTGGGGAATGGTGACCTGGCCTTTTGTGGTGACACGCATCTGACACCTCCGGTCTGGGGTAATACCGGTAATACTAATCTTGTTGCCCCCGAACGTCAATATGAAACTGGCCGGAAAACGGACCTGCCTTTCTTCCCTCTATATGGCCATGAACAGGAAAAATACAAGGGCGAGCGCAAGTCCGCCGGACCGGACCTCAGCGCCTGTTCGAAAAGTGGCATTCATTGGACCAAAAGGGTGCTTTCCAAATCGGCGCTCAGAGGGGGGCGCCGCAATACTTGCAGTAGGCGGCGTCGGTATCGTGCCCCTCGGCGCTGCATGACGGACAGGCCTCCGTCGAGACCATCTGGCGCGTCGTGCGGGAGAACTCGACGGTGACGATGCCGGTCGGCACCGCGATGATGCCGTAGCCTGCGATCATGACGGCCGATGCCAGGAGCTTGCCCAGGGGCGTCTGGGGCGACAGGTCCCCATAGCCGACGGTGGTCATCGTAACGATGGCCCAGTAGATGCTGGTGGGGATGTCCGTGAACCCGTTGCCCTCGCCCTCGATGACGTGCATCAGGGAGCCGATGACGACGACGAGGGAGAGGACGGCCAGGAGAAAGACGCTGATCTTTTTCCGGCTGGCCCTCAGTGCGCTCGATATCAGCCGGGCCTCGCGGATGTACTCGGTGAGCTTGAAGATCCTGAAAACCCGGAGCACGCGGAAAAAACGGATGGCCAGGAGATACTGGGTGCCGGGGAGGATAACGCTGAGGTAGGTCGGAACGATCGCCATCAGGTCGACGATTCCGTAGAAGCTGAATGCATATCGCAGGGGCTTGCGCACGCTGAGAAGCCGGAGCACGTACTCCAGGGTAAACAGGAGCGTAAAAAACCACTCCACACCGTAGAGCAGCCCGCCGTAGGCAACGCGTATCTCCGCCACACTCTCGAGCATCACCGCCAGCACGCTGAGCACAATGGCCCAGATCAAGGCCACATCAAAGGTCTTGCCGGCACGCGTCTCGGCCTCGAAGATCACCTCGTGGAGGATGCTGCGCCAGCCGGCGCCGGGACGATCGGTGTGTTTCAGGGGCATGAAAAGATGCTTCTCCCGGCGCCATCCGGGCGCCCCCCCCAGGGGGCTTTCCGCTCTGCCGGCCGGGGATCGACCGCCATAGGCGGCGCTAATTTGCCAGGCGCATCACCAGGTAGACCTCCCAGACAACGATGAGGCTGAAAATGAGGGCGAAACAGCCGAGAAGTCCGGCCGCGCTGACGCGAAATTTTTGACGGAAGGCATAGTTGAGGAGCATGACGATGAAGACCGACACCACCGTCAGGCCATATTTTGCCCAGAAAAAGGCATGCTCGCTGATATCGAGAAAAAACGCCATGATCGGATTCATTTCCACGGCGCCGTGGCTCAGCAGATACAGCGTCATGAAGGCGTCCGTGATGCTCAGCAGGATAACGGCAATGAGCGCCAGACCGATGGAGGTGGCGTAATGGTCCATGACCGCAATTCTGAGGCGGTCCTCCGCACGCCGCGGGCGGCGGCGGCGGCGATAGATGAGCATCTCCCGTATCGAAGGGAATCTGCGATGGCGTCGATCAACACCGGAGCGCCGGTCCAGGGCGCCGACATACCGGTTTTGGGGGGACGTGTCTTCCATTGACAAAGCCTTTCGGAATCAGCAGCGTTGCGGACTCATGATCAACGGTGCACCGCCGGCAGGTGCGAGCCGGCGGTGCGGGAGCGTCTTTCTGCTTAGCATACCGTAAAAAGCCAATGCAAGGCAATACGCACATCCTGCCCTGGTGCCGATAAAAAAGGGGCGCCATGCCCGGCGTGGCGTTCCGGCGCTGGTCCGGAAACGCCGCCGCGCATCACTGCTGAAGGGTCTCTGCCAGATAGGCTGTGAAACGCTGCCAGGATTTCCGGTCGGCCGACTCCCGGTAGCGTTCGCTTCCGAACACGGTGAAGGCGTGCGGAGCGCCACCGTAGGTGATCATCTCGTGGGGGACGCCCTCGGTCTCCAGCGCGACCGCCAGTGCAGCAAACTGATCCATGCCGATGTTCTTGTCCGCCGTGCCGTGCAGGACCAGGATGTTCCCGCGGGCCTTGCTATAGTCCTGTCCCTCGGGGGTCGACAGCCCCCCGTGGAACGTGACGAACCCCTTGAGATCGGCCCCCGACCGCGCCAGCTCGAGGACTGCGGCGCCGCCAAAGCAGTATCCCATGGCCACGGCATTGTCGACACGGGCACCCTTCGCCCGGGCCGCCTCCAGCGCGCCATTCATGAGGGAGCGCATCTTTTTCCGGTCCTTGTAGAGCTCTCCGGTGTGCTGGCGCTTATCCTTCACTTCGGTCGGCCGCACGCCCGCACCAAAGAGGTCCGCCGCGAAAACGGCATATCCGAGGGATGCCAGCATGTCGGCCCGCTTGACCTCGTAGTCGGTCAATCCGTCCCAGTCGTGGATCAGCAGGACCAGCGGGGCTGCAGGCGACGGAGAGACAAAATATCCCTCATATGATTTGCCATCGACATCATAGACCACTGTCTCCCCGGCGGCACGGCCGTCCGCCGCCGTCAGCAGCAAAAGCAGGCCGGCCAGCAACAACGCGAAACGATACGGTTTATGCATCATGCTACCTCCTCTGATGGTAAGCTTTCATGGAAAGATCACCGCTTCAGCGGCGATCCGGCGGTTCCACGCCAATTCCTTTGGCGGGGTCAGGGCGTTATCGTTGTCCCCAGCACCCCAAGAAACTTGGCGAGCCAGTCGGGATGCGCCGGCCAGGCGGGCGCCGTGACCAGGCTGCCGTCGACATGGGCCTGGTCGACGGGGATGTCGACATAGCGGCCCCCGGCGCGGGTGACATCCGGCCCCACCGCAGGATAGGCGGAACAGGCCCGCCCCTCGAGGACGCCGGCCGCCGCGAGGAGCTGCGCCCCGTGGCAGATGGCTGCGATGGGCTTGCCCGCATCCGAGATATGCCGCACCATGGCGAGCACGGCTTCATTGAGGCGGATGTACTCCGGCGCACGGCCGCCGGGAATCAACAGCGCGTCATAGTCCCGGGCATCGACATCGGCGAAAGCGGCGTTGAGGGTGAAGTTATGGCCCGGCTTTTCGCTGTAGGTCTGGTCGCCCTCAAAGTCGTGGACAGCAGTGCGCACCGTCTCGCCCGCCGCCTTGTCCGGGCAGACCGCATGGACCGTATGACCGACCATCGTGAGCGACTGAAACGGCACCATCACCTCGTAGTCCTCGACGTAGTCGCCGACAATCATCAGGATCTTCTTTGCACCCATCTTAAACTCCTTTCGTGTGTGGTTGGGCATTTCGGCAGCCGCGGCCCTGACAGCACGAAGCCGCCGCCCTCCTGCAGCGCATCAAGGTTCGCCAACAGGCGCGTGCTGGGCAACCGGGTTTTCTCGAGACGCTGTAGGGGGGCATGCATCGGGATTGCGGCTCTGGTAATAGGCATATCCCGCCAGCATCAAGATTTGGAGGATTCATCTCATGAAAAAGTAAGATAATGATCGTTACCGAATCGGCAAGTCGGCGGACGTTATTCAGCGGCGGGCAGTCCCGTCTTTGGCGAGTCGACGGGGGGCGGACCTTTCGTCCGGGCGGCAGCCCGCCGGACATGGCGCATGACGCGCGCCGCGGTCGGGGTGAATACCGGCAGGATCCGGATTCCCGATCGCTTCAGCCCCTTCGCCGTCCAGGTGTTGCAGGTGTTCCATAAGAAATAGGTCCCCGCGGCGCGATAAAACCGGCTCCGGCCGTAGGCGCCCGGCCCCAGCGGCTGGATTTCGCCGCTGGGGTCTCTGGCGAAGCTTTCCGCGATGAAGTCAAGGAGGCGCCGAAAGCCGTTTGCGGACGCACGCAGGGCGACCACCTCGCTGCCAAGAAAAAAGGCCGGAGGAGCATCCGAAAACCCGACGACGTGAAGGACGGTGTCCGTCGGCCAGAAGACGGCCTTCAGCACCAGCCCCGTGTTGATCCTTGCGGCACGGTAGAAGCCTTCATCCCCCCAGCCGAGCTCGTAGTAGCGCACATTGCCGAAATCTCTTCCCAGCTGGGGGATGGCGGCGCTGATTTCCCTGCCTGGAAGAATGATGCCCGTATGCCATCCATGGCTGGCGACATAGAAGGTTTTGGCGCTGGGGTCGCCTTCCGGGGCAGCCCCGGGGGAAACGGGTGCCGGACCTGCAGCGCAGGCCAATGTCAAGAGGACTGCAAGCACCACCGCCGCGGCCGCATGACGCCGGGGCGCTATGGGGCCCCAGCCATCAAAGCAGGTGGATGGCCGTCTCCGAAAGGCTCGACCGTTCGCCTTTTTCCAGGTTGATGTGGGCATAGAGCGGCTGCCCCTTCATCTTCTCGATCAGGTAGCTCAGACCGTTGGACTGGGCGTCGAGGTAGGGGTGGTCGATCTGGTAGATGTCTCCGGTAAAGACGATCTTTGTCCCCTCACCGGCCCGGGTGATGATGGTCTTGATTTCATGGGGGGTGAGGTTCTGGGCCTCGTCGACGATGAAGAAGATGCTGACGAGGCTGCGGCCGCGGATATAGGACAGCGGCGCGATATCGATCTTTTTGCTGTCGAGGAGCTCCCGGATCTTTCCAAAGCGCGGGCTGTTCTGCTGGTACTGGCCCTGGATCACCGAGAGGTTGTCGTAGAGGGGCTGCATGTAGGGGTCGAGCTTGGAATGGATGTCCCCGGGCAGGTAGCCCGTATCCTTGTTGCTGAGCGGCACCGTAGGCCTTGCGATATAGATCTGCCGGTACATCTTCCGGCGCTCCAATGCCGCAGCCAGGGCCAGCAGGGTCTTTCCGGTGCCGGCCTTGCCGGTGATGCTCACGAGCGCGATTTCGGGGTTGGCCAGGGCGTCGAGGGCAAAGGACTGCTCGGCGTTCCGTGCCGAAATACCGTAGCAGGTCAGCTTTTCCACCCGCTGTATCTTCCGGGTGGACGAATTATAGCTGGCGAGGGCGGATTTCCGCCCGTTGCGCATGATGATATATTCATTGGAGATGAGCTCTCGGTCGATGTCGACGGCCGAAGGCTCGATCTCGAAGGGGGACTGGTACAGCTGGTCGATGACCGCGTCGGGGATATCCTCTTCGACGCGTTTGCCCTGGTAGAGCTCGGCGAGGTCCTTGACGTGGTCGGAGGTGTAGTCCTCGGCCATCAGGCCGATGGATTTGGCCTTCATGCGGAGATTGACATCCTTGGTGACCAGGATGACGGTGCCGGCCTCATTCTCCTGCGCCAGATGGTAGGTGGTGTTGAGGATGTGGTGGTCGGGCTTGCGGGAGGTGAAATTGGCTTCCAGTTTTTCATGGAAATCCCGCTCCAGTTCGATGCGGATCTTGCCTTTGTCCGGACCGATGGGGATCCCGCCATTGAAGATTCGGTCGCTGCTGATGGCGTCGAGGGACCGCAGGAACATCCGGGCCTGGAGGTTGATCGTCTCGTTTCCCCGCTTGAACTGGTCGAGCTCCTCGATGACCGTGATGGGGATGACCAGGTCGTGCTGTTCAAAATGGTAGATGCAGGAGCTGTCGTGGAGGATGACATTGGTGTCGAGGATAAACATCTTTTTCTTTTTGGGCATGCATTCGTCTCCGCCGATGGTTTCGGCCGGCGCGCCGGGACAGCCGGCCATTATGCCGGATCCACGCCGCCCGTTGGAAGTCGTCTTCTTCCATCTGCCACGAGGATCCGCTGGATGTCAACCGGTATGTGAATCCGGTTCCCGGTTCGGCCCCCGGCGGCATCCCTGAACGAATCATCATTCGATTGCACCTAGGGATACCAGCATACGCCGGGGGAATCAATGCGATCCTGCGGCGATGCCGCCATTGATGCGCGGGTTGGATACTGGGTCCGCACTTCCGGAGGGCCGCCGCTTCTGGACGGGCTTCCGTCCGATCATTCCGTTTCAATGGTGCCGGCAACCACCAACTTTCCGCCCTTGTCGCGATGCACGACCACCAGCTCGCCGGAGCGGGGGAAGACGCCGGTCAGCGCGGTGATGTTGACCTGGTGGGTGACCAGGACGAGGGGGCGGGCAAAATCCCGGGCGGCAAGCCATTCCTTCAGGCGGCGCGTCTGGGATTCACGGCGCTCATAACGGCGAAAGAACGAGTTGAGGATGGGCAGCTCCCGGACCGGGCCGATATTCAGAAGGCGGGCGGTTTCGAGGCAGCGGCACCACTGGCTGGAGTAGACCTGCGCCGCGGGGATTCCGTTGGCGCGGAAGCGCCCGCCGATCCTTTCGGCCTGCCGGCGGCCCTCGTCGGAAAGGTTCCGCTGGGTCTCGCACCGATCGACGGCAAAATCCGGCGGATCTCCCGTACCAGGCGCCAGGGCGTGGCGCAGCAATGCGAAATGGCCTCCCGACCCGAGGGCCTGCCAGAGCTGGGCGTCGTCTGCTGCAGCAGGCCCCGAAGCGGCCAGCAGGATGCACCACACCGCCACCCAGCGATGAAATAGATGGAAGATAGCATTGAGCACCGTCATCACGTTCCCCCGATATCTCTGGCCCGACTGTTCGGCATAGAGGCGCCGTTGCGATCCGCCGGCGCTCCGATCTATTTAGTGCCAGGCAAAATAGGGTTGCTCGTAGTGGGCGACCCGTCGGTTTCGCCCGAGAATCGCCACCTCCCGGAATTGATAAATCATGGCCGCCGTCGGGGCTGCGATCCAGGCCTCGCCGACGGGCATCAGCAGCACGGGATGATCGCTCTCGGGTATCTTTCTCAGGATGGGCGCATCCTTCCGCATGAACTCCGCCAGGGGGATGCGGTGGATCGAAGCCACTTCGCCCGGGTTGGGCGTAAGGGAGCTGCCGCAGCCGCCCCACACCACCACCGGCTTGATGGTGAACCCGGAACGGGTGCTGTAGTCGTCCAGCCGGCCGAGGACATGCGCAGCATCCAGCGCCAGCCCCACCTCTTCTGCCAGCTCCCTCAGCGCCGTTTCTTCCGGACTCTCCCCCGGATCCATGCGACCGCCGGGCAATGCCCACTGGCCCGCATGGTTTTTCAGCTTCGGCGCCCGCTTCGTCAGGATGATGGCGGCCTGCCCGTCACCCCCGTCCCATTGGATTCTGTCACTATCATAAGCATCCGGAAGGCGATCGACCACCGTGATGGCCACCGCAGCCTCCCGGTGGCTTTCCTTCTGGTGGGTCCGTATGGTAAAACGCTCCAGGTTGTCCCGGATGAGACGCAGCAAGGTGTCGTTGCAGGCAAAATTTTCCATGTTATCACTCTATTTGAACGAAGCGGCGTGGGGCGGAAACCGGACCCGGAGAACACCGGCGGATGAAGCTCGAAAGTTGAGGTCATAAGAAGCGGTGCGTTCTATTCTTCGTAATACCGCGCCTCGATGACGTTTCCCTCCGGGTCCTGAAAATAGATTGACGTCCCGTTTCCGTGAGCACCCCATCTGGGGACGGGCCCCTCGTCGATCCGGACGCCGTTGGCCGCCAGCCGAGAAGCGAGAGCGTCCCATTCCCCTTTGCCCATGGCGATGCAGAAATGGTTCAGGCGACGCTGCCCGAAGCTGGATTCCGCGCCCTGCTGCCACATGCGCCTGGGAAAGAAATCGATGATGGTATCGGAATTGAGCCGGACCGAGGGGAACGGCACCTTGCCTGCCTGGTATTCCGCCACACGCTCCGGCGCCAGCATCAGCACCTTCGTATAAAAATCGATCATTTTCTCATCATCTTGTACATTCAGCACAATATGATCCATCCGGCATTTCATGCGCTATCCTTTCCAACCCTTTTGGGGATCTGGTTTTGGCTGTCGCCTTGTTCGCCGATGGCGGCCCCTGGCTCATGGGCAGGAATGCCGCCGTCGGTCAGGTGCACCCGACAACGCCCGGGGAAGGCCTACCGAAGCTGACTGTCTTTGCTGCCCCGCCGGTTGTAGCCCGCCAACGATCTCTGCTGCTCCCTTTCGAACCGGGCCTGGCAGTCGATGCAGAATCGAACGCCGGGGACCGCCCTGCGGCGGGCCTCCGGGATGGGTGCCTCACATTCTTCGCAGTGGGTCCGGCTTTCGCCGGCCGCCAGCCTGGACCTTGCCGTCTTGACGGCGTCCTGGATGCTGGCGTCGATCTGTTCCTGCACGCCTCCGTCACGGGTCCAGCCGCCCGCCATATCTTCCTCCTGTCTCGGGTATGTCAGTAATGATAAAACTTATTATCACAATACGCCGTTGTCGAGTTTCGTTCACCCGATGGACGGCAGTCTTCTCCGGGGAAAGAATCCCCTCTCAGCACACCTGGTAAACGTATACCCGGTTCAATTGATGGGGGCATTCCAGCGGCAGCCCCTGGAACGGCTTGGTCCTCTCCACCAGGCGCCATTTCCCATTCTCCTCCAGCGCCTCCAGCTTGGCGCCGTATCCTTTTTGGACAGAAACATCCTCGAGGATGCTGAAGATAATATGGCCGCCCGGACGGAGCACGCGCACCAGTTCATCGAAAGCGGCGGCCGGTGCGTGCCCTTCGGTGAACAC
>CAJXSB010000148.1 GCA_913060435.1 uncultured Desulfococcus sp. | reverse complement strand
CCATCCCCATGAAGACGATGTTGCGGATGTCTCGGCCCAGGGTCTTTCGGGCCGTGTACATCTGGCCGACGATTTCGGCGGCCGAGAGGTCCCGGACGAAGCCGTGCCGGCCGGTGCTGCAGAAGAGGCACCCCATCCGGCAGCCGACCTGGGTCGACACACAGAGGGTCCCGTGGGTTGCCATGGGGAGGATGACGGATTCAATGCGGCAACCGTCTTTCAGCCGGGTCACGAACTTGACGACCCCGTCGGCGGCATCGATGGCGTCGAGGTGCGGCGCTTCGTGGCACAGCATGCGCCCGAGGTCCTGGGCTGCCGCCGGGGGAAAGCCAAAGGCGGCGGGATCATGGAAGCGGCTGTTGTCCCTCCGATAGAATTCGCGGAACACCGAGGCCGCCCGGTGGCGGCCCCGTCCCCAGCGCTCCTCGAAGATCCGGACCATCTGTTCGAAGCACAGCCCGAGGATCGGGGTCGGTTCTTCTGGTGGCATCCGGCCCGGATGGCGATGCATGGGAATCATCCCCAGGTCGGCGTCAGTGGCGGTGGAGGTGGATGCGGCCCTCCTGCACCCACCGGTCGAATCTCCGCCGAAGAAGCCGCTTGAAGTGAAAGCGGGTCGGCGGGAACAGGAGCAGCAGGCCTGCGGCGTCGGTGAGGAAGCCCGGGGTCAGGAGCACCACCCCCGCTCCGAAGATGATGACGGCGTCCACCAGCTCCTCGGCGGGCATGATGCCCTGATCGAGGTTGGCGCGGACGCGCATCAGGGTGGCGATGCCCTGCATCCGGGCCAGCCAGGCCCCGGCGAACCCGGTCAGCAGGACCAGGCCGAAGGTGCTTGCGGTCCCGATCCGCTTGCCGATCTCGATAAAGAGGAAGATCTCGACGGCGGGGACGAGGGTAAACAGCAGAAAAAGCCGGAGCAGCATAATGGGGATCGGATCTCCCGGGTGCCGGAGGCGGATGACGGCCGCGGCCGCCGCCGGGATGCTTCCCCGGAGCAGCGAAAAAAAGCTGGCCTGTATTCTTAATATTTTGTAGGATCTGCTGCGTATTATCCGCCCCCCTGGAAAATGTGTCAAGGGATACATTTCTTCCCAGAAAAGACTTGACATGTCTATGGGAGGCTGTTAGCAAATGGACGAGAATGTGGATGATGAACTCAATGAAAAGGAGGTGCATCGAAAACATTTGCGTGCCATTTTGGCAGGGAAGAATTATTAGGTTGTGTTATTAGGTTGTTTTTCAATTAGGTTAAGGAGGAATTGAGATGAAAAAATTAGGTATGTTGGCTTTGGCGGCAGTGCTGGTGGCGATGTTCACCGTTCCTGCCTGGGCGATCGAGAGCGAGTTCGGCGGCTACTGGCGGACCCGTTTCTACACCAACCAGAACTTCACCGGCGAAGACGAAACCGAAGCGAAAGATTTCACCGGCGTGGACACCCGGACCCGGCTCTACTACACGGCGATCTTTCACGAGAACCTGAAGTTCGTCAACAAGTTTGAGTGGGATGCCATCTGGGGCACCGGCCCGCTGGGCGACATCGGCGCCGACGGCAAAGAGTTCGAGATCAAGAACTCCTACATCGACGCCAACACCGGCCCCGTCAACTGGAAGATCGGTATCCAGGGCGGCAGACTGGCCCGGAGCTTCCTGTTCGACGATGACTTCTCCGGTATGCAGATCACCTACAAGGGCGAGATGTTCGAAATTCCGCTCATGTGGGTCAAGGCCTATGAAGGCACCAACCTGAGCGGCACCAACGTCAAAGACGGCAACGATTTTGACGCCGACTACTATGCCATCGCCCCGAAGTTCACCCTCGGCGGCGTGTTCGAGCTCAACCCCTACTTCCTGTACATTTACTCCAAGGAATCCTCCGCATTTCTGGATGATGCCAACGCTGAGGACCTGAACAGCTGGTACCTTGGTCTCGACGCCGACATGGACTTCGAGATGTTCACCCTGTGGCTGACCGGTATCTACCAGGGCGGCGACCTTGATTTCCAGACCGGCGACAGCCAGGACTTCAAAGCATGGTTGGGCGCCGTCGGCGGCTCCTTCAATCTGGGTATGTTCGACATCCACGGCCAGGGCTTCTACGCCACGGGCGACGACGATCCGGATGATGACGACTTCGAGCAGTTCACGCCTCCGCCGGGACGCTCCTACTACTGGTCTGAAATCATGGGCTACGGCATCTTCGACTTCCAGGCCTCCAACAACTCCCCGGCCGACGGGATCTCCAACATCTGGGCCGTCAACCTCGGCGCCACCGTCAAACCGATGGACAAGCTGAAGGTGGCCTTTGACGTCTGGTATGCCAACCTGGCGGAAGACATCATCGTCGCCGACGGCACCAAGCAGGACGAGCTGGGTACGGAACTCGACCTGGTCATCACCTACGAGGTGGTCCAGAACCTGAACCTGGATCTGGTCGGTGCCTACCTGTTCGCGGGCGATGCGACGACCGAGAACAGCCCTGACGACGCCAACCCCTACGAAATCGGCGCCCGTCTGTCCCTGTCCTTCTAAGTTCGCTTAGCTTAGCACGTTTCAGTACGCATTAAAAAAGCCGGAGGAGCAATCGCTCCTCCGGCTTTTTTTTATGGGTTGCAGTCAACTGCCCGAAACGCCCTTGTATCCGGACAAAAAACCGGCCCTATTCTGGTGGCGGTATGATCCTCCCCTTGCCGAAGCCAGAGCCCCCCGCCATTGGGGGAACGGCGTTGGAAGGCTGCGCGCGGCAGTTTCGGCGCCCCGGAAGAGATGGGGCGGGGCGCCTTGCCGGTGCTGCCGGTTGCGTCGGCTGCGCTGGCGTGTGCCCATACGTGCGCTACTGGAGCTTCTGCTGCAGGATCTCGTTGACCATCTTGGGATTGGCCTTGCCCTGGGTCGCTTTCATGACCTGGCCGACGAAAAAGCCCAACAATTTTTTCCTGCCGCCGCGAAAGGCCGCCACCTCATCCGGGTGGGACGCGATGACCTCATCGATGATTTCCTCAATGGCGCTGGTGTCCGAGAGCTGCACCAGCTGCTTTTCCGTGACGATCTCTCCGGGGGCCTTGCCCGTGGCGGCCATGTCGTCGAATACCGTTTTGGCGATCTTGCCGCTGATGGTCCCGTCGTCGACGAGCTTCAGGAGGGCCGCGAGATCCGCGGGCGCCACCGGCGAGGCGGCAATGGTCTCCCCTTCGGCATTGAGGCGCCCCAGCAGGGGGCCCATGATCCAGTTGGCGACGGGCTTCGGCCGATCGTAGGATTCGAGGCAGGCCTCAAAATAGTCCGCCAGCTCCCGATCGGCCGTGAGCACGCCGGCATCATAGGCGGAGAGCCCCAGGGTTCCCACAAAGCGCTGCTCCTTTTGGTCGGGCAGTTCGGGAAGGCCGGCTTCGATCTCCTGGATCCAGGCATCGTCCACGACGACAGGCAGCAGGTCTGGATCTGGAAAATACCGGTAGTCATGGGCCTCTTCCTTGCCGCGCATCGAGGTGGTGACCCCCCGGTCCGGATTCCAGAGGCGGGTTTCCTGCACCACCGCTCCGCCGTCTTCGATCACCTCCCGCTGGCGAATGATCTCGTAATGGAGCGCTTTTTCGACGTTTCGGAAGGAGTTGAGATTCTTGAGCTCGGCCCGGGTGCCGAAGGTGTCGGACCCCGCCGGCATGATCGAAACGTTGGCGTCGCAGCGGAAGCTCCCCTCCTCCATGTTGCCGTCGCAGATGCCGAGGTACCGGAGGATCGAGCGGAGCTTCCGCAGATAGGCGCCGGCCTCCTCCGGCGAGCGGATGTCGGGTTCGCTGACGATCTCGATCAGGGGGACCCCCGTGCGGTTGAGGTCCACATGGCTGACGGGCCGCCCGGCGAGGTGGGAGAGCTTGCCGGCATCCTCCTCCATGTGGATCCGGGTGATGCCGATCCGTTTCTTCTCGCCGTTGGTGTCGATGTCCACATGGCCGTGCTCGCAGATTGGAAGCTCGTACTGGGAGATCTGGTATCCCTTGGGCAGGTCCGGGTAGAAATAGTTCTTCCGGGCAAAACGGCTCTCGCGATTGATGGTGCAGCGGGTGGCGATCCCCATGGTGACGGCAAACGCGACGACCTTGCGGTTGAGCACCGGCAGCACCCCCGGCATCCCGAGGCAGACCGGGCAGACATGGGTGTTTGGCGGCGCACCAAAGGCGGTGGAGCAGCCGCAGAATATCTTGGTGTTGGTGTTGAGCTGGGCGTGGACCTCCAGCCCGATGACGGTGACATATTCCATATTTCATCCTTTAGCTGGTGAAGGGAGCCGGACCGCAGGGGGCGGATCCAGGATATTATCGATTAAAAAGAGTATCTTTGATTCATTCAGCCCCATTAGTCAAGGCCAAATCTTTCTCTACTCACCTGCCGGCGGGATCGGGCGGGGCGGCGGATCGCTCATTCCGGGGCAAGGGCGATGGGCAGCGGAAATGCCTTGAAAATCCGGAAGAGCCGCCGGAACTCCGGGAGAAAGCGGCGGTAGTCTTCCGGATCGATGTACCGGTTGGCGCCGCTTGAGCTTAGGGGAACGATATCCTCCTGCCATTCATACCCAAGCTGGAGAAACAGACTTCGGAGGTGGTCGTTGAGCCGACGGCCGGCATGGATGCTGCCTGAATGCCGCAGAAACCAGGCCCGGGGCTGAAATGACGGCAGATCTGCGAGCATCTGGCGAAGGGCTTCGGGGAGCGCTTCATCGGCGGCGATCACCCCGTTTTCAGGGGTGATCAGGTCAAAATTGAAGCCGGCCATGGATGAGGATACCAGGCAGGGGATGTCCGATCGGAAGAATTCATAGATGCTGCGGCAGACGTTTTCATGGAGGGAGATCTGGATGCCCACGCGGCATGGGGCCAGGTGGCGTGGAACGTCGTGCCGCGGCAGGTTGTCGAAAACCGTGACCCGACCCTCCAGGCCGCGCTCCGCTACCTGCCGGCGGAATGCCGCGACGTTGCGGGCTGCCCCCCGCCCCAGGAAGAGCGCGGTCAGGCGGTTCAGCTCCGGCCGCATCAGCAGGTCGAGCACCACCCCATGCCGTTTTCTCGGCATGTCGTCGAAAAGGCCGTTGAAGACGATGTCCACGGTTTTGGACGCTTCCAGGGGAACATCCTCGTTCGGCTCGAGATAGTCGCCGTGGGCCAGGGGGATGGGCAGAACATTCGGCTGGGTCGCGAGGAAGCGGCAGTCCTCGGGCCCCCCGGCGCCGATGACGACGGGGTCTGCCAGATCCGAGAAAACCCGCAGCCAGGCATGGCGCGCCAGCACGCCCCAGGGCGGCTCCAGGTAGATCACATACTGCTCGGAAAGCCGCGTCAGGAGACCTGGGACGCTGTAGAAGAGATAGGGCAGGGAGAAGATTCGGAGGACGCCTTTCTCTTGGGGCAGGCGCGGCGCCTTGAGGATCTGGCAGAAGTGGCGGAGCTTGAAGGTTTTCTGGCGCTTTTTGGCCAGCTTGGCTTCGATCTTCCGGTGCTCCTCCGACAGGAGCAATGCGATTTCGGGACTGTCGGCTTCCACTGCCGCAAGACGGCGGAGGTGCCGCCACTGGCCGGGGAAGGGGAGCAGGGCCAGAAAGCGCCGGGCCTCCTGCCGCTCGACGGCGGTGGCGCCCGATACGGCAGCCGCCTCCAGGAACGGGGCGTGCTGTTGGAGGGCGTCATACGGCCAGTCGAGGCTGCGGCGGGCCTCCAGCCAGGGGCGGCCGTCCAGGAGCAGCGTGAAGAGCGCCCGCCGGATCCGCTGCCGCCACGTGCGAAAATCCGCAAACGGGTTGGGGGCGAATACGGTGCCGGAATCCATCCGATCGAAGAAATGGTCGAGGACGTCAACGGCCTCTTGAAACGGATGCGGTTCTATATCATGAGTCTCCATCATGGGTCTCCATCATGAGTCTTCTGGAAGGGGCGGATCGCCGACAACGGCCGCTGCTGGGGCGCAACCGCCTCACCATACCCTGTGCCGTCGAAAAATGGAAGGCTTTCCCCGGGGCGGGAAGATGGACAAAAATCCCTTGACTTGGCCTCTAAAATAGCGTTTGGTGTGGACGGTCAACGGGATGCAGCGAAAGTGGAACGATTACGGGGGAAAGGCCGGCAAGCGCACGCGATACAATGGGAAGAAGCGCGACCTTCAACATTCTGATGTACTCCCATGATACCTATGGTCTGGGCCATATCCGAAGGACGATGGCCATCGCCTCCCATCTCCGCGCCCCGAACGTCAACATCCTGATCCTCACCGGATCGCCCATTGCCGGCCGATTCGCATTTCCCGAACAGATCGATTTCGTCCGCATCCCGGGCATGATCAAGAAAACCAACGAAGAGTATCTGCCACTTTCCATCAAGATCAATCCCCGCCACGCCCTCGACATCCGGCGGAGCATCATCAGCGCCACCACCAAAGCCTTCCGGCCCGATCTTTTCATTGTGGACAAGGAGCCCCTCGGCCTCAAAAAGGAGGTGCTTCCCACACTCCAGTGGCTGAAGCGGTCCCTCCCCTGCGCCCGGTCGGTCCTGGGCCTCCGGGATATCATGGACGACGCGGAGAGCATCCGGAGCAGCTGGCGGAAGAAGGGGGTCTACGATGTCCTGGAAAGCCTCTACGACGAAATATGGGTCTACGGCATCCAGTCGTTCTATGACCCCATCGTGGAATACGACATTCCGGCCGCAGTGCGCCGCAAGATCTATTTTACCGGCTATATCCCCCGCAAGGTTCCGAGCCCGGAGGAGGTGCGAAGGGAGAAGCGGCGCCACTGTCTGACGGAGAAGGCGCCTCTGGTGGTGGTCACCACCGGCGGGGGCGGGGACGGTTATCCGGTGATGGACGCCTTTCTGACCATGCTGGAATCCTTCGGGCGTCCCCTGCCGTTCCGGAGCATCCTGATCACCGGGCCCTTCATGCCCAAGAAGCAGCGAAAGGACGTCTATCGCCGCGCCAAGGCCCTGGGGGTCCGGAGCTACCATTTTTATCGCCAGATGGAGAAGGTGCTCGCTGCGGCCGACCTCGTCATCAGCATGGGCGGGTACAACACCCTCTGTGAGATCCTGAGCCAGAAGGCCCTTCCCCTCATCATCCCCCGGGAGACGCCGAGAAAAGAGCAGTTGATCCGGGCCGAACGCTTTCGGGACCACGGCATTGCCGAGTACATCCCCTGGCACCAGGTGTCCCCGGAAATCCTGCGTGACAAGGTCCTTCTTCTTCTCGAGCAGCCGGAATCCTTCCAATCGGCCATCCGCCGTTTTTCCATGACCGGCATCGAGGTGATGCAGGAGCGCCTCAACGCCTTTCGGTGCAATCTATGAATACTGTCGGGAATAATGTTGCAAATTCTGCGGGGAATGCTGCGGGACGTCCGGTGCTGGGGATGATCCTGAAGGGGTATCCCAGGATCTCCGAGACCTTCATCTCCAACGAGATCCTCCTCCTGGAGTCCCTCGGGTTTTCCATCCACATATTCTCCATGCGCCATCCCCGGGAGTCCTTCTCCCACGCCAGTGTCAAGCGCATCCGTGCAGCGGTGGACTACCTGCCCCAGGAGATCCTTCAGGGGTTCTTCCCCCTGATCTACCACAACCTCCGTTTGGCATGCCGCCGGCCCCTGGTCTATCTTCAGGCGCTTCGGGTGGCGTTCCGGCGCTTCCTCCGGACCCGGAAGTCCGCCACGGTCAAGCATCTGCTGCAGGCAGGCTATCTCGTCGACAGGCTCCTGCCCGGCCGGAATGTCGTCCATTTTCACGCCCATTTTGCCCACTCCCCGACGTCGGTGGCCATGTTCGCCAGCCGTCTGTCGGGCATTCCCTTCAGCTTCACCGCCCACGCCAAGGATATCTATACATCGGATGTCCGCCAGCTCCGGGAGAAGATGGCCCTGGCCCGCTTCATCGTCACCTGCACCGAATACAACCGCCGCCACCTCTTGGGCATCGCCGCCGGCATGGGCAAACCGGTGCATCGGGTCTACCACGGCATCGACATGGCGCTCTTCCGTCAGGCAGCGGGGGGGCGGCCCCATGGTTCGCCCTTCCAGCTCCTGACCATCGCCCGTCTGGTGCCGAAGAAAGGGCTTCAGACGGTCTACCGTGCCCTCCGGATCCTGAAAGAGAGCGGTGTCCCCTTCCGGCACACCCTCATCGGCGACGGGGACGACCGGGAGAAGGTCCTCGCGCTGATCGCCGCCCTCGACCTGAGCGATGCGTGCCGATGGCTGGGGACGCTGCCCCATGAAACGGTCCTGGACCACTACCGGCAGGCGGACCTGTTCGTGCTGGGATGCGAAGTCGCCCAAAACGGCGATCGCGACGGCATCCCCAATGTCTACGTCGAGGCCATGGCCATGGGCGTTCCGGTGGTGGGCACCCGGGTGTCGGCGGTGCCCGAGCTCGTCTCCAGTGGACGGACGGGGGTTCTGGTGCACCCCAGCGATCCTGCCGCCCTTGCCGGTGCCATGGCGGGCCTGCTGGCCGATCCGGACGAGCGCATGCGGATGGCGGCGGCGGCCCGGGATCGGGTGCAGCGGGATTTCGACAACCAGGGCCTGATTCGGCGTCTGGCGGAGATCTATCGCCGGGAGCAGCCGAGGCTTCGCTAGGGCGACCCGGCAGCCTTCCTCCAGGCCCAGGGCGGCGGGCGTTCTGGAGCGGGCTCCCGTCCCATCGTTCACCGACCAATTCCGGAAAGGCGGCAGCGGTTCATGCGTATTACATTCTACGCGCCATTCAAGCCGATCGGCCATGAAAACCCATCGGGGGACCTGGCCATCGCCGCCGGCCTCTGTGCGTTCCTCCAGGGAAGGGGGCACCGGGTGCGCCAGGCCTGCCGTCTCCGGATGCGTTGGATCTATTGGCGCCCGTGGATGTGGCCCCCCACGGTGGCGGCCTGCCGACGGCTGGTCCGGGCGCACCGTCAGCGGCCCGCCGACCTGTGGCTCACCTACCATACCTATTATAAAGCGCCGGATCTGCTGGGGCCCGTCGTCTGCCGGCGGACGGGCATGCCCTACGCCGTCTTCCAGGGCATTTTCTCCACCAAGCGTCGCCGGCGGATCAAGACCCTTCCCGGGTACCTCCTGAACCGCCGGGCCCTCACGGCGGCACAGCACCTCTTCACCAACCGGCGGGAGGACTGGATCAATCTGAAGCGCCTCATCGCCCGCCGGCGCCTCACCTACATCCGCCCGGGGATATCCCCCTCCGGCTTCGTGTTCGACGGCGCCGCCCGAACGGCGATGCGACGGGAATGGGGGGTGGGGAAGACGCCTGTCGTCCTTTCCGCCGCCATGTTCCGGCCCGACGTCAAGTCTCGGGGGATCGCATGGGTCATCCGGTCCTGCGGACGGCTCCACCGCGGGGGGATCGACCTCTTTCTGGCCGTGGCCGGAGACGGACGGGAGCGGGATCGCCTGCGCCGGCTGGCGGACCGGCACCTGCCCGGTCGCGTCCGCTTCGTCGGGAAAATCCCCCGGGAAGCGATGCAGCGATTTTACAGCGCCGGCGATCTCTTCGCCTTCCCCGGCATCCGGGAGTCCCTGGGGATGGTCTACCTGGAAAGCCAGTCCTGCGGCCTTCCGGTGGTCGCGTTTGACAACGGCGGCATCCCCGAGGTGGTCGTGCCCGGCGAGACCGGCACCCTGGTGGACATCGAGCAGGTGCAGGACGGCACCGGCACCCCGCTGGACCCGGAGGGCTTCGCCGCGGACCTCGCGGCGGCGCTGACCGACATGGTCTCCGACGTGGACCGGGCGCGGGCCATGGGCGTGGCGGG
>CAJXSB010000147.1 GCA_913060435.1 uncultured Desulfococcus sp. | reverse complement strand
CCGCTGCCCATGGAGATGATGATGAAAAAGACCGGCAGAGAGAGGGACATGGCCGCCAGGGCCGTGGTCGAGATGAGCCCCCCGAAATAGGTGTCCACCACATTGTACATGGTGTTGAAGAAGAGGCCGATGCTCACGGGAATCGTGATCCGCCGGATCAGCTGGGAGATGGGGGCGCTGGTGAGGTCGTTGGAATGATGTTTCATGGCTGCAGATGGGGGTCCGGCCCCGCTCCCGGGGGCCGGACCTTCCGCATGCGGGGGCATTTTTCCCGAAGGCGCGATCTTACAGCAGGACCTGGATGTCGGCGTCGGTTTTGATCTTTTGGACGTAGGCGTTGACGCTCTCGATCATCTTCTGCTGCTTCAGGTGGTCGACGATTCTGGGCTTGGCGTCATCATAGCTGGTGGTCGATGCCGCTTTTTTGTCCATCACCTGGATCAGGTGGAAGCCGAACTGGGTGACGACGATGTCGCTGATCTCGCCCTTGTCCATGGCAAAGGCAGCGTCCTCGAAGGGTTTTACCATCTGGCCCTTCGAGAAGTATCCCAGGTCTCCCCCCTTGGCACTGCTCGGACCTTCGGAATACTCTTTGGCCAGGGCATCAAATTTTTCGCCTTTCTTGAGCTTGTCCTGGACCGTCTCGAGCTTCTTTCGGGCCTCATCCTTCGTTTCGTCGCTGTCAGAAGGGTCGGCCTTGATCAGGATGTGGCTCGCCTTGACCTGTTCAGGCGTCTGGAAGAGCTCCGGGTGCGCATCATAGAATTCCTTGCCCTGCGCGTCGGTGATCTCGATGCCGGGGGCGATCTTTTTTTCGATCAGCTGCTGGATGACCATGCTCTGGGCGATGTTGGTCCGAAGATCGGCCTCGGTGGTATTCATCATTTCCAGTGCCTTCTGGTACTCGGCCTCCCCGGGAAATTTTTTCTTCATCTGGTCCATCTGAGCGGTGATGGCCTTTTCGTCAGGCTGGATGCCGTTCTTGATGGCATCCTGATAGAGCAGCTCCCGGTCGATCATATTGTCGAGAACCTTGCCCTGGATCGTGTCCTGCTGTTCCTGGTTGATCGGCCGTCCCTGGCTCTGCAGCCGGTGGGTGACCAACTCCAGCTCACGGTCCAGCGCGTCGCGGTGGATCTCGGTGCCGTTGACGATGGCGACGGTGGGATTGTCCCCTTTCTTGTCTGCTGCCGGCGCTTCCGCCGCAGTGCCGGCGTCTTTTCCGAAGGCCGGGCCAGCGGACATCACGAGGAGGCCCATCAGCATCGGTAACATCATTTTCATCGACGATTTCATAAAGTATCCCTTCTAACGAGATTAATGATGGCTGTGCATGTCGTTGGACAGCCGTAGTCCAGGCCCCGAATCAGACCGGACCAGACCGAATCAGATCGGACCCGATCGGATCGGAGACCCGATGGATGGCCCCTGCCGGGATCGGAGCCTGTCCCGGGATCGGGATGCGCGATGCGGAGGATGCGGCATCCGCACAACACCTGGCGAAATTAACCACTGGAGCCTGTTCTGGCAAGGAAAAAATAACAGAAGCGTGCTTCAGCCCGCAGCAAATTCCTCCTGGGCATCGTGGTCCATGGAACGCCAGACCAGGAGCTGTTTGCGGAGCGCATTGATGAAGGCCTTGTTGATACGCTTCCAGGCATTGGCCTCCCCGGTCTCCCGGACCATGAACACATGGATCTCCAGGAAGCCTTCATTCTCCTCGGAAGGGCAGAAAACGACCTGAACGCGCTGCATGATGCCGAAATCGAAGGGCGCCAGCCAGACCCGCGCCTTGAGCTGGGCGCACGCACGCCCGTCGAGGTCGGTGCTGCCGGGCACCGGTTCCGCAGTGATCTCATCGGTGGAGAAGATGCCGTGGGAGACATCCTGGTGCCCCCTGAAATACGCGGCCAGGAACCCGGCGATGCTGTCGTGTTCATGGTATTTGACGAGGAAGGGCAGGCAGAGCTCGATCCTGTTGTCATTGACTTCGGGCAGGGACCAGGAGCGATTGACATCCGGGATGGCGATGTCGGCCGCCACCCGGGATGGATAGACCACCGATACCAGGACCACAAAGATGACCAGGAGCATCGAGGCGACGCCGGCCAGGGAGGAGTAGTTGACGGTGATGCCGGACCATAGGGCGGTGCCGGCGAAGAGGCTGGCGGAGACCTGGGCCAGGATGTATCCGAGGACGACGCTCAAGACGGCGAAGGCCATGGCTTCCGCGATGAAGAGGAACGACACGTGGGACGGCGCCAGGCCTACGGATGTGTAGATGCCGATTTCCCGCTTCCGTTCGTAGACACTCCCGATCATCGTGTTCAGGACGATGAGAATCGATATCACCAGTGGTATCAAAATATTGGGGACGCCGCTATAGTTGAGGGTGTCGCTGGCCTGGTACATGAACGTCCCTTCGGGTTCGCCGCTGAACAGGGTCAGTCCGAAGCGGTCCGACAGGTAGCGGGCGGTTTCCGGGATGGTGTCCGGATCCGCGGGTCGCATGGCGACACCCTTGAGGTGCCCGCCCCGGGCCATCAGCAGCCGGGACGGCACCACCACCGTCAGGTTGGCGGGGACGTGCTGATACCGGCTCTGAAAGGCTTGGATATCGTCGCCGGACTCCAACGCTTCCATCTCCACCTCGGTCATCTCCGTCGTCGCTTCGGAGGGGAAGGTCACCGGCGTGAGGATCTCGCCGTCCAGGTCCGGGTTCGCTTCCATTTTTTCTGCCGAGAGGATGCCGGCCACCCGGAAGGGCACGCCCCAGATGAGGACCTGGGTATCCTCGGGCGGATTCGCCGGAAGACCGAGGCCGTCGGCGATGCGTTCCGGGAGTATAACGGCCCGTTCGTCATCCCGGGAGAACCATCGCCCCGAGGTGAGAACCCTGTCCAGCCCGGTCACTTCGGGCTCCCGGTGGGAGAGTCCCACCATGCCGCTGGCGTTGAAGGTCCGGCCGCGGTATTGGAGGGGAATGGGAATCGTCCGGGTTCTGTCGGCATCCTCCAGGAAGATGCGGGGGGCGGCCGCCGCCTCGCCGCTGAAGGCGTTGGATAGAATGTCCAGGGCCTCGGGGGGGAGGTCCTGCCAGTTGAAGTTCTTGATCAAAAACCCCGGATATGGGGTGGTTTTCTGGAACAGCAGGCGGGCGTGGAGCCGGGTCGACTTGACCGAGGTGAAGCTCATGATGGTGAAGGTCAGGATGACCAGGGTCGCGCAGGTCAGCCCGGTCCGGATCCGGCGTCGCTTCAGGTTGCTCACGCCCAGGAAAAAGGCGGCCACGAAGGCCTTCCACCGGCTGATCTCCTCGGCCCGCATCTGCTGGGCCCGCCGCTGCAGCAGGACCATCTCCTGCTCGAACCGAAAGAAGATGATGAGCGTGACCATCAGGGAGAGCCCCATGATAAAGAAGGCGAGAATAACCACGGTGGGGCTGTAGGCCAGCTGAAAGGCCGGGTGCACCTGGTAGATGACGGTGATGAGCAGCAGGAGGATCGCCAGGAAGGCGACGATCCGCTTGTGGATATTGCGGAAGGAGAACAGGAGGCGCTCGGCGCAGAAGGCGAAGGGCACGAAAAGGGCGATGTAAAAGAGGACGCCGAAAAGGACATCCTTCTGGGTCTTCTCCACCTGGTTGTAGACGCGGTCGGCCAAAGCCCAGGAGGCCAGGGAGGCTTCGGTGAAGCGGTCGAACCGACGCGCCTCGAGGGCGGCCTCGGCCCGAGCCAGCAGGCGGGTCCCCTCCTTCCAGAGCGTGTTGATCTTCTGGTCATGGATGCCCCGGGATTCGAGGTTTTCGATGCGGGGGGTCAACAGCGTCCACATGTCCCGGGCCACGCGAAAGCCGGTGTTGGGAATGGTGGGCCAGTCGTCGACCCGGTACCCGATGCCCTGGGGATCGTCGCTGTCGGCGTTGAGGAGGATCATTTTTTTGCTCAGGACCGAGTCCGACAGCGTCATCTTCAGGTAGGTCCCGGGCTCCAGATGGACCGAGGCGATGGTCGAGGTTCGGGTGTCGATGCGGCTGTACCAGTAGCGGAGGGGGAGGGCCTCCCGCCGGCCGTCGATGATCTGGATTTTGGTCATGTAGCGGAAATTCCGGGGCTCGAGCAGGTCGAACAGGGTGGTCTGCCGCGCGGAGAACATTACCAGGTCGGTCTCCATGTGGTGCCGCTGCATCTTGACCCGGTAGGCCGGCTTGCCGGTCTGGTTCTTGTCGATGGCCCAGACGACATCCCCGGTCTCCGCATCGAAACGGTATCCCTCGATGATCACCTTGTGGAGCGTCAGCTTTTTGGTGGCGACCCCCTTCAGCTGGAAGATCCCCTGGGCGTCGGTCATGGCGTGATGGCGGCCGGTGCCCTGGAAGGCGAGAATCGCCGTTTCATGGGCCACCTGGTCGGGAAAGAGCTCTCCGTGGCGGAGCAGCTTGGCCCGTCCGACCACCGTGGCAAAGCCGTGCCGGGGGAGCTCCCCGCTGTAGTGCTCCGGTGCGCGGGCCAGCGCGGCGATGAGGCCGATGACGCGGCGGGCCTGCTTCGCCGCATAATCGATGTCCACCGCCGCCGGCCGGTCATGGGGCGTTCCCCAGAGCACCCGGGTATCGTTGACCGTGGCCAGGGTCAGGCCGATGTAGCCCGCCAGGGCCGACACCTCGCCCCCCATGGCGGGGGTGTCCACGAAATAGCTCTGCCAGGACCGGAGCGGGCTCGGCCGCAGGGTGTCCCAGTATTTTACGCCGGCGTTGCCGGCGTCCTGGGCCGCAGCGGCCCGGCGGAGGATCCCGTCGACGGCAACGTAGGGGCCCACCCGGTTGATCTGGGGCTTGATCTCGTAAAGCCAGCCGTCGTTGAAGGCGCCGACGCCGGCGCCGTGGCTGGACAGGTGAAGGGATATGACCGCGGCCAGGTCATGGGACTTGACCGTCCCCCGAAAGCGTTTCTGGCTGGCCAGGCGGCGGAGCTGGTTCCGGGTGTCCTCGAGGATCGTTTCAAAATCCCGGACGGCCAGGGGAAGCAGCCGGTTCAGGGCCGCCCGCTCCTGCGGGGGAAGGTCTGCAAACTGGCTCCGCCATCCCAGTCGGCGCAGCATCATCCGCTCTTCGGCCAGCGCCTGAATCGCCGCGGTGTCCTGATCCTCCTTTTCCGCCATGCGCAGCACGATGAGGCGTCGGGAGATGGCATCCACCTCGGTCTTGATCCGATCCTCGAGAGCCGCCTGGAGGGCGCTGCCGTCCGGCCCCTGGGGAGGGCCGCTTTCAATGGCCGCCTGGAGGGTGCGGAGCATGCTGCGGCATTCCTTCCGCAGGCTTTTCAGGCGTTTTGACTCCTTTCGGATCTGCTTGGTGGGCGTCCGGATGCTCCAGATCATCTCGCGCATGCCGTGGAGGCTCTGGGCGTGGCCGCTGGTGGCGGCGAGCAGCACCGAGCGCGCGGGGGGATGGGCCTTAAGATGGCGGGCCAGCGCGAGGAGCGAGGCTGCCCCGAGGGCCTCGTCCGCTCCGGGAGCCCGGTTGAAGACGGCGGCGGTGCTGTCGTAGAATGCTTCGACGATGACCAGCTCCTCCGAGAGCTCGGGGTCGGTTCCCGGGATGAGGCCGTAGATGTTTTCGGCTTCGGCCGCCGCCCATCGGATGTCGGATTTCAGGACGGCCCGGTCGGCCACGACGCCGCTGGAGGCGGATTCGAAGCTGCCGAAGAGGTTCCGGGCCTGTTCCAGGGGCATCCAGAACCGGGGAAATACGATGGGGGAGAGCTCCACCTTGTCTTCGAAATAGATCCGTGAGGGGGTGTTCTTCTCCACATAGATCAGTGCTTTGGCGCCGAAATTGGCGGCGCGAAGCCAGTTCCGGCCGGAGTCGAGGTCCATGATCAGGATGCTGCCGGCGATCTCCTTCCCGTTGAAGTCGGAGAGCTCCCCCCGCCCGACATAGATCAGCGGTCCGGAAAGGCCGTCCGGACCGATGGCCTGGGGGGTGATGGCATTGATCCGCATGGGCATGACAGCAGCGGTTCTTCCGGAAAAAGTGAGGGTGCTCCGGCCGGGGCCCCGGATGGGGAGAGCGTACGCCATACGGTCGACATTCTCGAGACCCAGGGCAGAGAAGGCCGCCGCCATGTAGTCGGCGGCCTGCCGGCAGCCTTCGGTCCCGGTGCTCCGGTCTTCGAGCGCTGCCAGCTCCTCAACGGTCTTCCGGAGCGCCGCGGTGGTGAGTGCATCGGGTGCGGCCCCCGGGGCGGGCGCCGGCCAGAGGAGCGCGAGCATCAAGATGGCGGCGGTCCACCCACTGTTCCATCCTGCTTTCAATGGACCGCCTCCCGTCCGCCGATGCCGCCGACGGAGATTGACAGGTCCTCGCGATTTTCGATCTTTTCCACCAGCCCGTCCCGGATCCAGATCACCTGGTCCGAAACGTTGAGCATCTTGAAGTCGTGGGTGGCCGAGATGATCGTCACCCCGGTCTCCTCGCTCAACCGCTTCAGGAGGGCGATAATCTCCTCGCCGGTGGAAAGGTCGAGGTTGCCCGTGGGTTCGTCGGCGAGGATGATGGCCGGGTCGTTGGCCAGGGACCGGGCCACGGCAACCCGCTGCTGCTGCCCGCCCGACAGCTCCGATGGCTTGTGGCGGAACCGGTCCCCCAGGCCCACCATCTCCAGGAGCTTGATCCCTTTCTCCATGGCCGCGTCGTTGTTCATGCCTGCAAACGTCATGGGGAGGGTGACGTTTTCAAGGGCCGTCATCACGTGGATCAGGTTGAAGGTCTGGAAAATGTATCCGATTTTGCGGCAGCGCAGCCATGCCAGCTCATACGCGTCGAGCTGTGCGATGTCCACCTCGTCGATGAAGACCTTTCCGCTCGATGGCTTGTCGAGGCCGCCGATCATATTGAAGAGGGTGCTTTTGCCGGAGCCCGAAGGCCCCATGATCGAGATGTAGTCGCCGGTATTGATTTCAAGGCTGATCCCCTTCAGGGCCTGCAGTACATTCCGACCCATCTGGAAGGTCTTGGTGACGCTGGCGACACGGACGATATGGTGAATGTCGGTCATGGCTCCCTCTTTCGTTACTGTTCGACCCGCATGGCTTCGACCGGGGCCATCTTTGCAGCCACCAGCGCCGGGTAAAGGACGCCCACGAGGCTGAGCAGGCAGCCCGCCGCCGTGGCGGCGGCGACCGATGCCAGGACCTCCGGCCAGGGGGCGGCCTGGAACGTGGCGGCGCCGAACCGGAGCAGGCCGTTGGCAAAGGCGAAAACGGCGCCGCCGGCCGCACCCACGGCTGCGCCCACAATCCCCTGCATGCCGGCTTCGAGGAGGAACAGGCGCAGGACAAATCGGTCGAGGGCCCCCAGGCATTTCATGGTGCCGATCTCGCGAAACCGCTCGGTGACCGCCATCAACTGGGCGTTTACGATTCCCACCACGCAGACCATCAGCGAGAGAATGACGAGCCATCGCTGCTTGGGATTCTCCTCCACCCGCGTGTCGGTCTCGCCCAGATCGTATCCTGCCTGAATCAGGGACTGGCGCCGCTCGGGGTCGCCCGTGGCGAGAAAGCCGTTGGCGATGTCATTGCCGACGTTGACGAAGCTCAGGAACGATACGGCCAGCACGAGGCTCGCGGTGGTGATCAGGGATCGGAAAAAACGAACCTTGAGGCTCTGATAGGCGATCTCCAGGGATTTTCGAAACGGGAGCACCACCAGGCGATGGGCCGGGGGCCTCCCGGTCGGGGTATGGGTGCTGTCCATGGCCTCTCCTCTGGCGCCGTGCCGTTTTTTGCCGGCCGGCATCTGCCGAAGCTTCGGTTCATGAGGGCGATGTATGAACATTCATGGTGGTGCGGCGGCACCCGAAGGCGGCGCCGTCATGGCGCCGCCTTCGACAGGGCTCATCTATTTAATGTATACGTCCCATGGAATCCCGTCAAGACGGAGGCTCTTTTCCGGGTGCCTTTTTGCGTCGCCATTCCGCCAATCGCGCCCGGATGGTCTGCTCGTATCCCCGGTCCGAAGGGGTGTAGAACTGCTTTTCCCGAAGGTGGTCGGGCAGGTGCTGCTGGGCGATGTAGGCATCCGGCTCGTCGTGGGGGTAGCGGTATCCCTTGCCGTATCCCATCTGCTTCATCATGGCGGTCGGCGCGTTCCGGATATGCAGGGGGACGGGCAGGGCGCCGGTTTTTCGAACGGTTTCGCAGACCGTATTATAGGCGCTGTAGACCCGGTTGCTCTTGGGGGCTGTGGCGAGATAGGCGGCCGCCTGGGCCAGGGCCAGTTCGCCTTCGGGGCTCCCCAGAAACCGGTACGCCTCGACCGCGTCCAGGGCGGTCCGGAGGGCGTAGGGGTCGGCATTGCCGACGTCTTCGGAGGCGAACCGCACCATGCGCCGCGCCACGTAGAGGGCGTCCTCCCCGGCCGTGAGCATCCGGGCCAGCCAGTAGAGTGCCGCGTCCGGATCGCTCCCTCGAAGGCTTTTGTGAAAAGCGGAGATCAGGTTGAAGTGGGCTTCGCCGGTCTTGTCGTACCGCGGGGCGGTTTTCTGGAGGGCCTTTTCGGTGTCCGCGATCCCGATCTCGCTTCTGGCGTCCGAGACCGCCAGATGGGCGGCGGTCTCCAGGTTGTTGAGGGCGGATCGGGCGTCCCCCTCGGCAGCACGGATAAGGTGGGCGCAGGCCTCGGGGGTGATCGTCAGGTGGAGCGCCCCCAGCCCGTTGTCGGCGTCCCGGAGCCCGCGGTGGATGATGGTGGTCATGGCCGCGACCGACAGTGGTTCGAGGGTGATGACGCGGCACCGCGATAGCAGTGGGGCGATGACCTCGAAAGAGGGATTTTCGGTGGTGGCGCCGATCAGGGTGATCAGGCCCCGCTCCACGTGGTGGAGGAAGGCGTCCTGCTGGCTCTTGTTGAACCGGTGGATTTCGTCGACGAAGAGAACGGTCCGCTTCTGGTGCAGCTGGCGCTGCTTTTTTGCCTCCGAGATGACGGCCCGGATGTCCTTGACGCCGGAGAGCACCGCTGAAAACTGGACAACATGGCACCGGGTCTTGGCGGTGATGATGCCGGCCAGGGTCGTTTTCCCGCACCCCGGGGGTCCCCACAGAATCATGGAAAAGAGCCGGTCGTTTTCCACGCCGTGGCGGATCAGTGAGCCTTCGCCCACCACCGCCTCCTGGCCGATGAAATCCGACAGGTCCCGGGGGCGCATCCGCTCGGCCAGTGGTCGGGCGCCCGCGGCATCCGCTTCGGCGTGATGTTCAAAAAGGTCCATGGATTCGTTCGGCATAAGGGGCTGTCCTCTCCAAGCGGCGGCCTTGGCTGCATCGTCTATGCGCGCCAGACCGCCTCGGTGTCAAAAAAGCGTGAAACCCGGTCCATGTAGGCCTCCGGGAGGCGGATTTTGCGGATCTGCTTGAGCAGCTTCCGGGCGTCCTCGAAGGCCAGTGAGAAATACCCCCAGAAACCCTTCATCCGCTCCACGAGATGGCCGGGGCCGCTGAATACATCGCGGTATGCGGCGAAGAGGGCGTCGTGAAATTTCCGGAAGCGGTCGATCTTTTCGGGGAACCCGTCTCTGTTGGCTTTGATGACCGCCGGCAGGAAGGGGTTGATCAGGACCCCCCGGCCGATCATCCACCCATGGACCGCGGGAAAACGCTCCGACAGCGCGGCAACGTCGGCCAGGCGCCGGATGTCGCCGTTGTAGACCACCGGATGGCGGAGCTGCCCGAGGCACCGGCCGAAGGCATCGATGTCCGGGCGGCCGTCGTACATCTGGACGCCGGGTCTCGGATGG
>CAJXSB010000146.1 GCA_913060435.1 uncultured Desulfococcus sp. | reverse complement strand
AAGACGAATATTACCAGGCCATGGGATGGGACGTGAAAAAGGGCATCCCCACCGCCGATCTGCTGCGGAAGCTGAAGCTCGATGACGTGGCTTCGGATCTTGAGGCAATGGAGATCGGAGAGAACGAGGGCCTTGATCGGAGGTTGGCAAATGGGTAATGTCATTATCATCGATACGGAAAAGTGCACCGGTTGCAGGATGTGCGAGGTCGCCTGCTCCCTCAGGAACATGAAGGAATGTAACCCTGAACGCTCCCGCATCCGCGTGATCCGGACCCAGGAGAACGGGCAGCTCCTCTTTGCGCCGACCACCTGCATGCAGTGTGAAACCGCCATGTGCGAACTGGTCTGCCCCGTCGGCGCCATCACCCGGGACCCCGAGACCAACGCACGGATCGTCAGCGAGAAAAAGTGCATCGGATGCAGCGCATGCAGCTATGCCTGTCCGTTCGGCGCCTGCTACGTGGACCGGCGCCTCCATCGCTCCATCGTCTGCAACCAGTGCGAGGGCGACCCGACTTGCGTGAAGGTCTGCCCCTCAGGGGCCCTCCAGTATGCGCCCCACGACCAGGTTAACATCACCCTGAGGCGGTTCGGGGCCCAACGCGTCGTGGTGGCCCGGGAGATGACCCGCATGCCGCCGCCGGCTCTGGACGATACAATGGAGAACCCGGCGTCGTGCTGAGACCAGGGGATAAATACGACACAACCAACCATCAGAGGAGCACCAATCATGGCAGTAAAAAACATTTTCGAGGCCGTTGTCGGCTTCAATGAACCGGGGATTGCCCAACTCGTACAGAAGGAACTCGATTCCGGAACGAACCTCGACGAGGTTCTCAACGAGGGACTCATCGGCGCCATGGACGAGGTGGGCCGGCGCTTCAGCGAGGGCGAACTCTTCGTGCCGGAGATGCTAATGGCCGCCCAGACCATGAAGGCCGGCCTGAAAATCCTGAAGCCGCTTCTGGCCGAAGGCACTACCGAGTCCAAGGGCACGGTGGTCATCGGCACCGTAAAGGGCGACCTGCACGATATCGGCAAGAACCTTGTGGCTATGATGATGGAGGGCGCCGGGTTCAACGTCGTCGACCTGGGCGTGGATGTGGAGACCGACGCCTTCATCAAGGCCGCCCAGGAAAACAAGGCCAAGGTCATCGCCCTCTCGGCCCTGTTGACCACCACCATGCCGGCCATGGAAAAAACGGTCAAGGCCGTCCAGGAGGCAGGCATGCCGGTGGCCACCATCGTCGGCGGCGCCCCGGTCACCCAGGCCTTCGCCGACCAGATCGGCGCCAACGGCTACAGCGACGACGCCCCCGGCGCCGTGGAGCTGGCCCGAAAACTGATCGCCGCTTAAACCAGTCGTACCTCCCTGAAGCGGTGTTCACTCGGACCGGCAGCGCTCCCCCTTTGATGCTGCCGGTCCACTTTTTTCCATTTTCAGCCGAGGCGGACCGCCGGCCGGCGGCGAAGAGAAGGAGAGATGAAAACGTCCCTGTCAGACTGGTATGAGATGGAAAAACGCCGCATTGTCGCAAAATGCCGGGAATGCGGTCTCTGTGCGAGAAAATGCCCCATCGTCCCCAAGACCGACCTGATCAACCACAAGCCCATAGCGATCCAGTCGGCCGTCAAGAAATTCCTGGCCGAAGGGTGCGAGAGCGACATCGTCCGCACGCGCGCCTTTTCATGCATGGAATGCTTCGGCTGCTGCGAAGGCGTTTGCCCCGAAGGGCTCGATCCGCTCCGGGTCCATGAAATCATCAAGCACGAGTTCCGGCGGAAGAATCCTGACACGTTCCCGCGATACGATACCCGGGACCCGAACCTCACCCACCGCATCCTGGCCAGCATCCAGGTCACGGCGGCGGAGTACCGCAGGATCTTCACGCCGAAGACGCCTCCGAACACCCGACGGGTCTTCTTCCCCGGCTGCAACGTCTACTTCCAGCCCGAGAAGATCTTAAACGCCCTCGACGTCCTGGCGGCCGTCGATCCGGAGATCGCCTTTCTTCCCGGCCTTGACGGCTGCTGCGGCGACTGCCATGTCTGGTACGGCGACCCCGACCGGGCCGACGCCGTCTCCGATGACCTGCTCGAAAAGGTCGCCGCCGTCAACCCCGAAACGCTCATCCTGTGGTGCCCGACCTGCCAGTGCCGCCTGGAGAAGACCCTGGCGCCGGTTAAGCGCCCGGGCGCCGAGATCGTCTCCCTGCCCCAGTTTCTCAGCCGGAACCTGGACAAGCTGCCCATCTCTCGAAAAAACGGCCGGAGCGTGACCCTGCACGAAGCCTGCAAGGCGTCCCTGACCGGCCTCGACCCCGAGGGTCCGCGGCCGATCCTGGCGGCCGTGGGCGCCCGACTGACCGAAATGGACCGCCACGGCAAAAACGCCGCCTGCTGCGGCAGCGGCACCATCGAAAAATTTCCGGACGCCTGCCGGCAGATGCGCGACGAACGGCTGGCCGAAGCCGGCGGCACCGGTGCGGATACCCTGGTGACGGTCTGCCATTTCTGCAACCAGCTCTTTCACACGGCGCCGGGCCGACAGCCGTTTCAGGTTGAAAATTACATCAACATCCTGGCCCATGCCATGGGGATCGAGCGAGAGGATAAATTCAGGAAGTACGCTCATTGGGCCGATCAGATCCGGATCATGGCGGATGCACGCCCTTTGATCGCGGCATCGCCTTTCTCCAAAGAACAGATTGCACAGACCATCGCGAGGGTTTTTGTCGCTTAAATTACGGTCTGGCATCCAGCGCAGCCCGGTGGCATTTTTTTGGCCGGGACCTTGGAAAAAGCTTGACTTTTCCTTCGTCTCAGCCTAACTTGTATACAAGTACACTTTATACACACTCTACCTTCTCGCCAGCGAACTACATCGCCCTCTCCGGTAGAAAAAAAGATTCCGATATCAAGGTTCATCATTATAAAAAAACCGATCATCGAATGAGGAGGTCAGCATGACTGGAATGCCCGCCGCAGTGCTCAAGGAAGAAATCAACAGGAAAGACCAACGCGGTGCCCGGCGCGAGGCGCTGATGGAACAGTTCAGGAAGGCAACGCCGGCCATCTGCCTCGAGCGTACCCTGGCCTTTACGCGCTCCCACAAAAAGACGGAAGGGCAGCCCGTCATCGTCCGGCGCGCCAAGGCGTTTCGTGAAGTCTGCGAGAGCATTTCCACCCCGATTTTCGACCACGAGCTGGTGGTCGGGACCCTGGGCAACGGCCATCGCCTCGGGGTGCTCTGCCCGGAGATGAGCTGGCGCTGGCTGGTGGAGGAGATGGATTCCATCACGACGCGTGAGGCCGAGCCGTACGCCTTCAGCGACGAAAACAGGAAGCGCTTTCTGGAGGAGATCGTCCCCTACTGGAAAGGGCAGTCGCTGGAAGAGTTCTGCCTCGACCGGATGCCGGAGGAGCACAAGAAGATCGGCATCGGCACCGGCGTCATGGACACCGAGATGAAATGGCGCTCCGGCGTGGGGGAGATCACCCCGGACCACCAGGACATCCTCTTCAAGAAAGGCTATCTCGGCATCCAACGCGAGGCAGAGGAAAATCGCCAAAAATTCGACAATCTGAGCCCGGAAAGCCGCGAGAAGATCGACTTCTACAACGCCGTCATCGAGATCTGCGAGGGCATGATCCGCCTGGGGCTGCGCTATGCCGATGCGGCAGCGGCGCTGGGTGCGAAAACCGACGATCCCGTCCGCCGCCGGGAGCTCGAGCAGATCAGCGAGATCTGCCGGAACGTGCCGGCCCATCCCCCGGCCAGCTTCCACGAAGGCCTCCAGATGATCTTCTTCGTCCAGCTCGGCTGCCTGCTGGCGGAAAGTTCGCCGGCCTTCAACGTGGGGCGCTTCGACCAGTTCATGTACCCCCTCTACGCCGCCGACATCGCATCCGGCAACATCACCCGGGGAGAGGCCCTGGAACTGATCGAGTGCCTCTGGATCAAACTCTCGGAAGTGTTCTGGCTCCTGACCGAAAACGGCGCCAAATACTATGCCGGCTACTGCGGCTTCCAGAACCTGACCCTGGGCGGCCGGACCCGCAATGGACGCGACGCCACCAATGAACTCAGCTATCTGGCCCTGGAGGCGACGGCCGGCGTGGGGCTGCACCAGCCTTCCGTGAGCGTGAGCATCCATCCGGAAACCCCCGAGGAGTTCCTGATCGAGGTCTGCCGCCTGGCGCGCCAGGGCCATGGCATGCCCGCCATCCACAACGACCGCATCGCCACCGAAATGATGATGTACAAGGGGCTCCCGCCGGACGAGGCCCGGGACTGGAACGGGCTCGGATGTGTCGTGCCCTCGACGCGAAAGGTGTCGGAGTGGACCTATGCCGGGCAGTACAACATGGCGGCCTGCCTCGAATGGACCCTCAACCGGGGGCGCAGCCGGAAAACCGGGCGGCAGCTGGGACTGGCCACCAAGGACCCGGCCGAGTTCACTTCCTTTGAAGAGCTCAAGGAAACCCTTCTCGACCAGGTGAGGCATGTCATCAAGATCGCCCACGAGACGACCCTGATCCAACAGACCGTGCACCGTGAAATCATCCCCCGGCCCTTTTTCTCGACCGTGGTGGACGGATGCATGGAGAGCGGCAAGGATCTGACCCGGGGCGGCGCCCTTTACAACGCCGGCCCCGGCTGGGTGATCGTGGGCTGCGCCGACACCGCCAACGGCCTGGCGGCCATCAAGAAGGTGGTCTTCGACGACAAGAAAGCCACCATGGCCGAGCTCTGCGAGGCGCTTGACAATAATTTCGAAGGCAGGGAGGACCTCCGGCAGCTGCTGTTGAACGCGCCCAAATACGGCAATGACGACGACGATGTCGACGAACTGCAGGTGGAACTGTCGGACTTCTCCGACCGCGAGTTCCGCAAATGCAAGGATATTCTGGGGCTGCCATTCCACAGCGCCATCATGGGGCTCACCTTCAACATCCCCACCGGCAACAGCTTGGGCGCCCTGCCCTGCGGCCGCAAGGCCGGCGTCCCGTTGGCCGAGGGGTCTTCCCCCCATCCCGGCACCGACGTCTCCGGACCCACGGCCTGCATGAAGTCCGTGGCCAAGATCAACCACGAGAGCCAGCCCGGCGGAACCCTGTTGAACCTGAAGTTCCTGCCCCGGGTGCTCGAGGGCGAGCGGGGCCTCCAGGGCCTGGCGGCCCTGGTCCGGGCCTATTTCGAGCTGGGCGCCTACCACGTCCAGTTCAACGTGGTCGATGCGGATACGCTGCTGGATGCCCAGATCAACCCCGACAAGTACCGCAACTTCGTGGTCCGGGTGGCTGGCTACTGCGCCATCTTTACGGAGCTGACCCGGGATGTCCAGAACGAGATCATCCGGCGGACCATCCACGAAACCCTGTAGGACGAAACCATGAATGAGGCCGCCGTCGCCCCGGAAAAGGGGCGGCGGAGGGTCTTTCGAGGTGGCATGATGCAAGGTGTGATATTTGAAATCGAACGCTGGTCCCTTTCCGACGGACCGGGCACACGGACGGTGGTCTTCCTGAAAGGCTGCCCGCTCCGCTGCCAGTGGTGCTCCAACCCCGAATCCCAGTCGAAAAAACCCCAGATCGGCATCTTTACGGCCAAGTGCATCCAGTGCGGAAAGTGCGCCGAGGCATGTTCCATCGATCTGGCCCGGCCGGCCAAGGACGGCGGGTTTGCAGAAGGCGGGGTCTGTGCCGCCTGCGGCGACTGTGTGGAGGCCTGCCCGTCCAGGTCCCGCCGGTGGCTGGGAAAACTCGTGGATTCAGGCGAGGTCCTGGAGACGATTCGCCGGGACATGGTGTTTTACCGCAAGTCCGCCGGCGGTGTGACCTTCAGCGGCGGCGAGCCGCTGACCCAGCCGGCCTTCATGAAGGAGATCCTCGAGGGGTGCCGCAAGGTCGGCATTCACACGGCGGTCGAGACCTGCGGGGCGTTCAACTGGGAGGCCTCCGAAGCTGCGGTCCGCCTGCTCGATTTTGTCATGTTCGACCTCAAACACATGGACCCCGTGCGGCACGCCGAGATCACCGGCGCATCCAACAAGGTCATCCTGGAAAATGCCAAAAGGGTTGCGGCGCTGGGCATTCCAATGCTCGTCCGGATTCCGGTCATCACCGGCATCAATGACGACCCGGAAAACATCCGGGCCACGGCCGAATTCGTCCGCGATCATCTTCCCAGCGCCGTCGGCATCGAGGCATTGCCCTACCACAAGCTGGGCCTGACCAAGTATGCGGCCCTGGGAATGGAATACCAGCTCCACCACATCACCCCGCCCGACGAGGCCCGGATGGAGATGCTTCGGGGCGTCATCTCGGAGGCCGGGGTGGCCTGCATCACCCCCGACACCGGCTACATCCCCGACCCGGTTCAACCGAAGCTGAAAGCGTTCGGGTAGCCGCAACCCCCAAGTTACCATCGGATGACGTCGCGTCATCCGCCGCAAAGGAGAAATGGAAATGCCGATCTTGAACATCCGGACCAACCAGGACATCGACGCCGAGCGCTGCAGAGAGCTCCTCCACAAGGCCACCGACATGCTGTCGACGATGCTCGGCAAACCCAAGAGCGCCATCATGGTGGACATCACCCCCAACGCCCACCTGATGCTGGCCGACAGCACGGCACCTTCGGCCTACCTGGAGCTGAAGCTCTTCGCCTTCCCGGACGAGGGGGTCGCCGAATACGTCAAGGCCCTCACCGCCTTTGTTGAGGCGGAACTGGGGGCTTCGCCCGAGTTTCAATTCCAGCAGTTCATCACGATGTCGCCTTCCATGTTCGGGTGGAACGGCGGAACGTGCTGACGCCGCGAGGGTAGCCGAAGCCTCGCCAAATTTTCTTTTGTCGTACAGGCAAAAAAAAAAAATCTTGACAGGCAAGGCTTTATTTCCTAACTTGTATACAAGTATACTTTATATGGTTTCCAATAAGCTCCAACATCAGACACCCCATTATAAAATCGACCCCATGGATTAACCACAGGAGGCCTTCATGAACGGCGCAGCAGCACAATTAATGGAACAGACGGAATATACACACCCTGTCAACAACCTGGACAGCGGCACCGGGGCGGACAACCGCACGCGGCGACTCAAAAACGCCTATCTCGATGCCACGCCGACCATCTGCATGGAGCGGGCCCTGGCGTTCACACAGTCCTTTCAGGAGACCGAAGGCGAAGCCCGGACGCTGCGCCTGGCCAAGGCCTTCCGAAGGGCCTGCGAAACCATTACCGTCGGCATCTTCGACGACGAGCTGATCGTGGGCACCCACGGCTCCGGGCGCCGCATGGGGGCCCTGGTCCCCGAGATCTCCTGGAAGTGGCTCGCCGAGGAGCTTACGACCATCCAGACCCGGCCCCGGGACCCCTACCACATCGACCCGGAGCACGAACGCCTCTTCCGCGAAGAGATCATTCCCTACTGGAAAGGCAGATCCCTCGAGGAGCACGCCCTTGCAAGGCTCCCTGAAGACACCAAAAGGATCGGCATCGGCAGGGACATCCTCGACACGGAGATGAAATGGCGGAGCCACGTCGGCGAGATCACCCCCGATTTCCAGGACATCCTCTTCCCCAGGGGATTCCGGGCCATCTGCGACGAGGCCCAGGCGAAGCTCGAGACGCTGCGGTACGACAACATCGACGACCTCGACAAGATCGACTATTACCGGGCGACCGTCGAGGCCTGCGAAGGCATCATCACCCTCGGCCGCCGCTACGCAGCCCACGCCGAAGCCCTGGCGGAAAAAGAGACGGACCCCCGTCGGAAAGCGGAGCTCATGACCATTGCCGCCAACTGCCGCCGGGTGCCGGAACACCCGCCCCGCAATTTCTGGGAAGCCTCCCAGATGCTCTGGTTCGTGATGATCGGCTGCTTTCTCTCGGAGAACTGCCCGGCCTTCAACGTGGGCCGGTTCGACATGTTCATGAACCCCTTCTACCAGGCCGACAGGGCCCGGGGGGCGCTCTCCCAGGCCTTCGCCCAGGAGCTCATCAACTGCCTCTGGATCAAGATCGCGGAGTTCATCTGGCTCCTGCCCCAGAACGGCAGCAAGTACTACGCCGGCTACAGCGGGTTCACCAACCTCACCGTCGGCGGCCGGAACATCGACGGCAGCCAGGCCGTCAACGAGGTCAGTTTCATGGCGGTGGAGGCCCCGGCCCAGGTGGGGCTGCCCCAGCCGTCCCTGAGCGTCATCATCCACCCCGACACCCCCGAGGAGTTTCTGCTGGCCTGCTGCCGCCTGGCCCGCAAGGGGATCGGCTTTCCCGCCTTCCACAACGACCGGGTGGGGACCCAGATGATGATGTATGCCGGGATGCGGCCCGACGACGCCCGGGAGTGGACCCTCCTGGGCTGCGTTGTTCCACACCACCGGAAGGTTTATGAATGGACCGACGCCGGCGGATACAACATGGCGGCCGCCCTCGAGTGGACCCTCAACCAGGGTCGAAGCCGCCTCACCGGCGAACAGCTGGGCCTGCCCACCAAGGATGCCCGGCATTTCGCCTCCTTCGAGGAGCTCAAGGAGACCTTTTTTGAGCAGGTCCGCCACATCATGAAGCACTGCGCGGTCTCAACAATCATCGAGCAGAAGCTGCACCAGGAGATGGTGCCCCGCCCATATCTCTCCCTCCTGGTCGAGGGCTGCCTCGAGAGCGGGAAGGACCTGGTGGACGGCGGCGCCCGCTACAATGTAGGACCGGGCTGGATCGTGGTCGGCGCGGCCGACTGTGCCAACGGCCTGGCCGCCATCCGAAAGAACGTCTTCGAGGAGAATAAGATCACCATGGACCAGCTCCTAAAAGCCCTGGATGATGACTTCGTCGGGCATGAAGAGATCCACCAGCAGCTCAGGAAGTCGCCCAAGTTCGGCAACGACGACGACACCGTCGACCGGCTGGTGGTGGAGATGACCGACTTCAACGACAGGGGCCTCAGCCAGTATAAGGACGTCCTGGGCCAGCCCTTTCACAGCGCCATCATGGGGCTGACCTACAACATCCCCACCGGCGCCGTGGTGGGCGCCCTTCCCTGCGGCCGAAAGGCCGGCGAGCCCCTTGCCGAAGGCTGCTCGCCCCATCCGGGCACGGACGTCTCCGGCCCCACCGCCACCATGCGCTCCGAGGCCAAGGTCAACCACGAGCTCCACCCGGGCGGGACCCTGCTCAACCTGAAGCTCCTCCCCTCCGTCATCGAGGGACATCGCGGGCTGGCGGGCATGGCCGCGCTGATCCGCTCCTACTTCGAGCTGGGCGGGTACCACTGCCAGTTCAACGTCATCCGCCCGGAGACCCTGCGGGACGCCCAGGAGCACCCGGACCGGTACCGCGACCTGGTGGTCCGCGTCGCCGGGTACTGCGCCATCTTCACCGAGCTTTCGAGGGAAGTGCAGAACGAGATCATCCGCCGGACGACCCATGAAACCCTGTAGGACGAACTATCGAAAAGAAGGATATTCAGAAATGGCACCCGGCGATACGCATCCCAACGAAATCAGCGGCATCATCATTGAAATCCAGCGCTGGTCCATGTCGGACGGACCGGGCACCCGCACGGTGGTATTCCTGAAGGGGTGTCCCCTCACGTGCGCCTGGTGCGCCAACCCCGAGTCCCAGCGCCGCCGCCCCCAGATCGGCATCTTTCCCTCCCGGTGCGTCGAATGCCGCGCCTGCGAGCGGGTCTGCCCCGAGGGGGTTGCCGTTCCGGCCCGGGACGGCGCCTTTTCGGGCGACGGCTGCACCAGGTGCGGCTCCTGCGTCGCGGCCTGCCCCGCCGAGGCCCGGACCTGGCTGGGCGT
>CAJXSB010000145.1 GCA_913060435.1 uncultured Desulfococcus sp. | reverse complement strand
GGGCCGGGGGGCGTAGATGCTGCTCGACCGGCCGTCGCTGCCGGATCCGATGGCCTTGACCACGGCGTAGATGCGGTCGCCGTCCCGACGCGCATCGTCGAGGCGCTTGAAAACCAGAAGACCCACACCCTCCCCCAGGATCGAACCGTCGGCTTGCTCCGAGAAGGGGCGCACGTCGCCGGTGGGGGAGAGGATCGGCGTCTTGGAAAAGCACATGTGCATGAAGATATCGTTGAGGGTGTCCACGCCCCCGCTCACCACCATGTCCGACCGTCCGGTCCTCAGCTCCATGATCCCCATGTGCATGGCGCTCATGGAGCTGGCGCAGGCGGCGTCCACGACGCAGTTCGTGCCGCCGAGGTTCAGCCGGTTGGAGATCCGCCCGGCGACGACATTGCCCAGGAGCCCGGGGAAGGAGTTCTCCTGCCAGGGCACGTAGCCGTCGGCGATCCGGGCGACCACCTCTTCGGCCTTGTCCGGGGCGATGCCGGACTCCGTCAGCGCCTTCCGCCAGATCGGGTGGCCGAGCCGGGCCCCCAGGGGGATCACCAGCTCCTGGGTGCCGGTCACCCCCAGGATGACGCTGGTTTTTTCACGGTTGAATTCCCGGTCGAGACCGTACCCGGCATCCTCCAGGGCGAGGCGGGCCGTCACCAGGCCCAGCAGCTGGGAGGTGTCGGTCGCTTCCAGGGAGGCCGGTGGAATGCCGAACTCCGTTGGATCAAAGGAGACCGGGGAGAGATACCCGCCCCGGGTGCAGTAGACGTGGTCCGGGCGCTTGGGGTCCTCGTGGAAATAGTCGGCCGGGGACCAGTGGGTGTCGGGCACCTCGCCGATGGCATCCTGCCCGCGGGCGATGAGCCGCCAGTATTCCTTTAATCCGGAAGCCTTGGGAAACAGGCACCCCATGCCGATAACGGCAATGGGCATATCTTGTCTGCTGTTGGTCTTCTCTTCTGTCAAATTGCGTAACCTTGCATGTGTTGGAATTAAAAAGTCGAATCCAGAATCCTGGACAGCTCCGAAGGGGTGCGCGGCACGCACTTCACCAGGGACGGGGGCACGGAGACGCCCTGGTTTCGAAGCCCGTTGGCGCGGGTAATGACCGATGCCCCCAGCATCAGGTTCAGCGCCACCACCACGGTTCTGCGGTTTTCCGGCTGTGCCAGGAAGGTGCCCCGGGTCCATTCGTTGAAGGCACCCATGGCCGGGCCGCACCAGATCTGGTAGTCGATCTGCCGCGACGGGTCGCCTGTGGTGGCCCAGCCGGACGACTGACCCAGGTAGGAGCGAAAGACCAGGGCCATCTTGTGTTTGGGGTCTCTTTCGGCCCGCCGGTTCTGGCGCGGGTCCCGCTGATCGAAGAAGGCCCGTGTCCGCTCCCAGGCGGTGTCAAAGCCGCATCGGAAAAAATCCTTCTCCAGCGTCGCACGCTGTTCGGCGGGGATTGCCTCATATCGATCGTACCGACTGTAGAGATCGTAGAGCTTGGCCGCCCGGAGCGCGAACATGGTGCCCCGCTTGAGCACCTGGACCTTCACCCCCATCTCGAACATGTCCGCCGCCGGCGCCATGGCCACGTCGGCCTGCCGCGCTTCGGCCAGCATGCGCCGCACCTGCGCCGATGTGCCCGCCTCAAGGCAGGCCTGGTTGACCGATCCGGTCACCACGAATGCCGCCCCCATGGCGAACGCCGCCGCCGTGGATTCCGGGGTGGCGATGCCGCCGCCCAGGCCGACATGGATGGGTATATCGAATCCGTGTTTTTCCACCATCTGGTCTCGGACGGCCATGAGGGTGGGCAGCAGCGCCAGTGCGGGCCGGTTGTCCGTATGCCCGCCGGAATCCGCTTCGGCGGTCAGGCTGTCGGCCACCGGCACGAACCGGGCGAGCTCGGCCTCCGCCGAATGGATCTTTCCCGCCGCCACAAGCTTGGCCAGCATCTTCTCCGGGGCCGGCGAAAGGAATTTCTCCGCCACTTCCATGCGGGAGACCTTGGCGACCACCCGATTGGGGCAGACCACCCGGCCCTCCGCGTCCCGGTGGATTCCCTTCAGACGATAGTGGAGCAGCGGCAGGGTGAGGCCGAGGAACGCCGAGGCGCTGATGAGCCGGACGCCTTTCCGAAGAAACAACGCTACGGTGGCGGCTTCGTGGTCGGGCTCGCTGGGGCTGTGGATCAAGTTGACGCCGAAAGGCCTGTCGGCGAGACGATGCTGCAGCTCGTCGACGGCCGCTGCAATGGCGTCGATGCTGAGACCCGCCGCACCGAAAAAGCCGAGCATTCCCGCCCGTCCGACCGCCTCGACCATCTCCACCGAGGTGATGCCGTTGGCCATGGCGCCGGCCACATAGGCATACGCAAGGCCGTTTTCCCGCCGGAAGTCCGGGTCCCCCAGTGCTGCCGGATGGAGGGGCGGCACATAGGCGATGAGCGGCAGGGCTGCGGCATCCCGAGGCCCGGCGTCGCACAGCATCGTTCGTCCGCCCGTTGCCACGGCGGGATGTCCATCGCTGGAGACCACGACCATCGGCTTCATCACGTCAAAAATGGCGCTTCTCAGTGCCTCGCCTCCGGTTTCAGGCGATGTTTCGCCCGGCAGCCACCATCCGGCGGCAGTCATATCTCTCGTTCTCAATGTTTCCGATTCCCGAACTCCATTCAAAGGTTTCCACGGCATGAAACGCCCCCTGTCGGATTGACACCGGCCTGGCCACGCGACGGGGCAGGACCTCCTGGTGCGCATTGCATGCCATACCGGCCCGATATTCCATTGGATCTTTCCGCATTATTTTTCCATTAAACGGTTCAATTTAAATAAAATGTTATACTGTGTCAAGAATGATGCCGGTGCTTTTTCGATAAACCGTCGGGAAAACCGGCATCCAGCGGCCCAAGCCCCCGGCCGCCGCGGGGCGCAGCGCTGGAAATCCATGCATGGGACGAGAGCCTGCTTGACTATTTCTTCGTTTTACGATGTTATGTCGCCCGTAAATCAATCCCAAGGAGAAAACGCAACATGGACGTAAATGAATACTGCCCGCAGAAGGTCGTCTCCGCAGAAAAGGCCGTATCGAAGATCCGGCGCGGAAGCCGGGTGTTTATCGGCACCGGCTGCGGAGAACCCCAGCATATTATCCGGACCATGGTGGATGACATGAGCATGCAGGATATCATGATTTATCAGATGCTCTCCTCCACCCTCTCCGAATATGTCAACAACGATATATTTCTGAGAAGATTTTCATTAAAGCTCTTTTTCATCAGCCGCGCCATGCGGAAAGCCGCCTTTGAAGGCAAGATCGACTACATCCCCACTTATCTGTCCCAGATCCCTACCCTCTTCTACAGCCAGCGGATCGGGCTGGACGTGGCCCTTATCCAGGTAAGCCCCCCGGACAAATTCGGATACTGCAGCCTCGGTGTCTCCGTCGACATTACGCGGGCGGGCATGGAAAACGCCAAGCTGGTCATCGCCCAGATCAACCCCAGGATGCCCAAGACCTGGGGGGACAGCTTCGTCCACATCGACGAAATCGACTATGTCGTGCTCCACGAGGAGGACATCGTGACATCGGCGTCCCTCCCCAAGGAGAATGAGGTGACCCGACGCATCGGGATGTATGTCTCCCAGATTATCGAGGATGACGCCACCCTCCAGGTGGGTTTCGGGCACCTGCCCAACGCCATCCTGCCCTATCTCCACAAAAAGAAGGATCTGGGCATCCACACCCAGGTCATCACCGACGGCCTCCTGCCCCTCCTGGCGGAGAAGGCCATCACCAACAAGAAGAAGACCCTGATCCCCGGACGGGTGGTGGCCTCCCTCTGCATGGGCTCCAAGAAGCTCTACGAGTTCGTCCACAACAATCCCATGTTCTATTTCCGCTCCTCGGACTATGTCAATGACCCCACCGTCATCGCACGGAACGACAACCTCATCTCCATCAGCTCGGCCCTCGAGATCGACCTGACCGGTCAGGTCTGCTCCGACTCCATGGGCAACCTCTTCTACAGCGGCATCGGCGACCAGGTCGACTTTCTGCGGGGCGCCGCCATGTCCAATGGCGGATTCTCCATCGTCGCCCTCCCGTCGACGGCCCAGAACGGCACCGTCTCCCGCATTGTTCCCAGCCTGAGCGAGGGTGCCGGCGTGGCGACGACCCGGGCCGACGTCGACATCGTCATCACGGAATACGGCATTGCCGAACTCCAGGGGAAGAGCATCTATCAGCGGGCCATGGAGCTGACCCAGATCGCCCACCCCAAATTTCGAGAGGAGCTTGTCGAGACGGCCAAGGCCAAACACTATATCTTCTCCGACCAGCTCCCCCCGGCCCAGGAGGATCTCATTTTCCTGGAAGGCTACAAATCGACCATGGAGCTGAAAAACGGCAAGAGCGTCCTCTTCCGTCCGCTCTTCCCTTCGGATGAATTCGCCTACCGGAACTTCTATTACAGCCTCCAGGAAAAGACGATCTACTACCGTTTTTTCTACAAGATGAAGGTCTTTTCCCACGAGGTGCTGCAGAAGCAGTACGCCAGCGTCGACTATAAGAAGAACATGTCCCTGATCGGCCTGGTTCACCGGAAGCGGCACCAGGAGATCATCGCCATCGGCTCCTATGCCGAGGCCGAGGACAACCGTGCCGAGGTCGCCTTCGTGGTCCGGGAGGACTACCAGGGCATGGGCATCGCCTCCTATATCCTCGAGCAGCTCGAGGTCATCGCCAGGGAGAACGACTACACGGGTTTTGTCGCCACGACCCTCCGGGAAAACGCCCCCATGATCCACGTGTTCAAACGGCGCTACCCCAACGCCAAGATCATGTCGAGCAGCAGCGACTACGTGATTGTCATGGACTTTGACGATCCGGACAAACCCGAGACCAGGTTTCGCGAGCCAGAGCTGTAGTTCTATGAAAATCGGATCCCCTGCCTGGTGCGCGCTGATCCAGGACGGCGCGGGCGCCATGGGCATCACGGTGTCGCCCGCGCAGGCAGCTCTCTTCACCCGCCACGCCGACGCGCTGATCGCGTGGAACCGAACGACCAACCTGACGGCCATCACCAATCCCGAGGAAGTGGCCGTCAAACATTTCCTCGATGCCGTCGCCCCCTTGGCGCACATCCCCAAGGGGGCGGTGGTGCTCGACATCGGGGCCGGGGGCGGCTTTCCCGGGCTGCCCCTCAAGGTCATGGCGCCTTCCCTGTCGATGACCCTCATCGACGGCGTCCGCAAGAAGGTCAGCTTCCTCAAGTACGTGATCCGGATTCTTGCCCTTTCCGGCATCGAGGCCCACCATATCCGGGCCGAGGCACTGGCCCGGGAGCCGGGCATGGCCGGGGGGTTCGACATCATCGTCTGCCGGGCGCTCGCATCCCTCGCCGACATCATCCGGCTGGGTCGCCCCCTGCTCAAGCCCGGCGGCCGGATCATCGCCATGAAGGGGGAGATCTCCGAAACGGAGCTGCAGGCGGCCACCCCGGCTGGAGAAGACCGCCCCGGGACGGTGCATCGCATCCAGACGGTCGCCTACACGCTGCCGGTCCTGGAACTGCCCCGCCGCCTGTTTCTTGTCCGGATCCCCGGCCCAGCCGCCTAGCGAAATCCTGCGCCGGCGGGCCCTCACGCCAACAGGCCGCTCAGGAGCGGCATGAACTTATGGTGGGTTTTGGGCAGCGGGTACTGCGTCAGCGCGTCGGGGCGGATCCAGCGGTGGTCGACGGGGCCGTCCAGACGGACATCGCCGGACCGCCATTCAAAGCGGAAGAGGTCCGCCACCACCTTGAAGTGGGTGTAGGCATGCCGGATCCGACCCAGGCGCTCGGCCGCCGCCACCGAGAGTCCCGTCTTCTTCTGGATGTGCCGGATGCACGCCGCTTCGGCGGATTCCCCTGCATCGACCCGCCCCCCGGGAAACTCCCATAGGCCGCCCAGCAGCCCGTCCGGAGGAATCTGGACGATCAGGATCCTGCCGTCCTTCAGGACCACCCCGGCCGCAGCGGCCCGGGTGGGAACCGGCGGCTTGCGGATGCGCCGGGGATAGGCCTCGACCCGGCCGGCCTGCCGAGCCCGGCAGTGCGCCGCCACCGGACACGTGACGCACCGTGGCTGCCTGGGATGGCAGACGAGGGCTCCCAGCTCCATCACCGCCTGATTGAACAGTCCGGGATCTTCCGGGTCGAGCAGGGTCTTTGCCTTTCGTTCGAAAACGGCGTATGCGTCGTGGCGGTTGACCGGGGCATCCACCATGAAAAGCCGGGAGAGAACCCGCTTGACGTTTCCGTCCACCACGGCGTAGGGGCGGCCGAAGGCGATGCTCATGACCGCCGCGGCGATATAGGGGCCGATGCCGGGAAGATTGAGCAGTGCTCCATGGTCGCCCGGGAGAACGCCGCGGTGGGTCGCCGCCACCTGGCCCGCCGCCCGGTGCAGGTTCCGTGCACGGGCGTAGTATCCCAGGCCCTCCCAGAGCTTGAGGACCGACTGCAAGTCGGCCGCCGCCAGATCCAGCACCGAGGGAAAGCGCGCCATGAAACGCTGGTAGTACGGGATAACCGTCTCCACCTTCGTCTGCTGGAGCATCACTTCGGATACCCAGATGGCGTAGGGATCCGATGTCCGCCGCCAGGGAAGCGCACGCCGGTTCGCCCGATACCAGCCCGCAAGCCGGAAACGGAGCGTCGATAAAAGGGTCTTGTCCAAGGGGTTGCCTTTCCTCCGGATAAAATCGGTTGATTATTCACGGGCCGCCCACTATATAATGACGGGAAGGCTGAATAAAGGAGTTTTTCAGATGAAAATCGAACCGATCGAAGAGATGCGCGGCAGCACGATGAAACGCCAGCGCTACATGCTGTCCAACCTTGGACTTTTCTATATTATCCTGATCGCCCTGTTCGGGATTCCGCTCCTCGGAACCTTCGTGGTCGTGCTGATCAAGGGCGTGCTCGATTTCCGGTATGTAATCCTGGCGTCGGGAATCATTGTTCTGGGGCTGCTGGTGTTCTATGCGGGAAAGTTGGGCTGGAGGCTTTTCCGGCGGCTGAAAAGAGACGGCCGGGGTGCGTTTGGGGATGCCGCCGCCCGGGCTGGAAGGGGCCAGCCAGTGGAGTTGACCCTCCTCAATGGACTCGTGACCTTCTCCTGCGGGGGGCGGCGCCCGCCTGCGGCCCTGCCGAACAACGCCGCGCCGGTGGCGATGCTTATAGATCCGTACACCGAAGCGCCACCGCAACCGTCATCCCCGTCCCCCTCCCCCTCCATGGATGGCATCGCCCAGCTCCAGGCCCTCGTCCAGCTCAAAGAGGACGGGGTCATCGACCAGGGGGAATTCATGGCCCTGAAGCAGAAGCTGATCCGGGAAATCTGCGATGCACCGGACCCGACCGCAGGCCGCGGGAGCACCGCCATGGCCCGCCCCTCCCAGACGCCGGAGGCCTGCCGCATTCGGGCGGTCTCCCGGGACTGAGCACCGGTTTGCACCGCAGGGTTCTTGCCCGGACACATTTCCAACAGGCGCTGGAGGCCTCGGCAAAAAGGCCGGCTCAGCCCTGCAAATCCCCGGCCAGATGCCCGTAGGGCGGCAGCGTTCCCAGGCGCCGGTCCTCCACGGGCACGCCCATGGTGAAATGGTAGAGGCTCTGGCAGTGGTCGTCCGCCAGGCCCAGCAGCGCGTGGACGGGGTCGTCGAAATAGCAGCCGATCCCGGTGCCGCGGATACCCGCAGCCTCGGCCTCCAGGTAGAGTACCTGGCCGATCATCCCGCTCTCCCAGAACAGGCGCCGGTACCGGCTGGGATCCGATGCCACCACGGGTTCGAAATTCGCGATCATCCCCACGGCACAAACCCCATCGCCCGCAATATCCTGGTGGCAGCTGAGCGTCTGGGCCGTATTCCTGAAATCTCCTGTCTTCAATAGAAAAAGCGGCAGCTGTTCATCAACGGACGACCAGCGGAGGTCGCCCGCTGCAAGGCCCTTCATGCGGGTGAGTCCATCCACCGTCCGGACCAGATAGTATAGGCCCGGGGAAAGCCCCTGAACCTGGTGGACGAAAAGAAGGAGGTCGACCGACGGCGGCGCCGCCCCCAGGTCAAAGGGTGCCGCCCCGCGGCGGGGCAGGGTTTTGTCCAAAATGCCGAAGAAAACCTCCCGTGCGATGCCCGCCCCGGCGCGGTACGCCGTAGCGCTTCGGCGCTTTCGAATCACGGCGGCGGCGGAAAATGCCGATGGGGGTGCATCCAGGAACGGACGATCCGGCAGCGGCGCAGCGATCCCGTCGGTTTCTGGCCTGCGGGTGGCTTTCGCAGCCGCATCGATGATCTCCCAGTCGACGGTGCGGCCGCTCAGGGGATTCGGATCACCGGCGACAGGAAGCTCCGCAAACGCGGCGATCATCTCCGGGTCGAGGCCCCGGGGCGCGGCGGCATCGGCCGGATGCACCGCGCATAGAAGCTCCGGTGCCTCCTCGCCGCCTTCGGGCCACACGGTCCGGTCGAAACCAAGGACCGCCTCGACCGACGCGTCGGAGAGCCCGTTCAGCGCTGTCACCCGCCACCCGAGAAGGGCTGCGGAAAAACTCATGGCCGCAAGGGCATGTCCGGCGTCGAGGAGGCAGTAGCGGAACGCCCGCTCGCCGTATTTCCAGGATTCCCGCCAGAAAATGCTGGTGAGGCCGATGAGAAACGCCCCCTCCCCCAGCGCTGCCCGCAGCGCACCCTGGAGCGCTTCCGGGAGCGCCATCCGCTGCTCGAGCACGTGATAGAAGGGATGGTAGTGAAAGACCCCGGGCGGAAGGTCGTCCGTCCCCGGCCAGATAAGGTGGGCTTCGGTGGGATGCAGGTTGCCCGAGGAGGGGTTCATCCGGAGGGACCAGCGATTCTCCCCCGCCGTCTTCCAGGCCGAAAGCCCCATGGAAAGCTCGAAAAAAGCACCCACCGCTGCTGCCGACGCCGTCCGGATCGGCGTCTCCGACCGCTGGTACAAGGCCCGATGGGCGCTCGGCGGATCCTTGGACAGCAGCGGCAGGCGGCATCGCGAAGCCCCGGCATAGACCCGGAAGGGGTCCGGCTGGTTCCGCCAGTCGAGAAATCCGGCCGAGCGGGCGTACCGCCGGAAATGGTGCTTGGTGGCTTCGTGGTATTGGAAAATGGTCTGTGCCGCAGTCTCCATGATGGCCTCCTCTCCGCTGCCCCGGAGGGCGTTGCCGCTCCGGTCCGTTGGCGATGGCGCCTGTTAGGGGCCGCTTCCGCCCCCCCGGCATACCGCTTCGGCATAGACCTTCACCCGCGCCATGAAGGCCGCTGCCTCCCGTTCCGCAAACCGGAAATAGAAACCGCCCAGGAGCCCCGCTGTCATCCGCCCCTCCTGGTAGAAGGTCACCTCAACCCCGTCTTTGCCGGGTATCATCTGATAATGCCCCCGTATGGAATGGATTTCAGGGGTGACAATACCGCTCTGACGGACGCGAACAAGCTCATCCAGAACGCGGCAGCCCGCAAGGTCAAGGGTGCGGCGAAATGTCGAGACGGCCGTGTAAAAAAAGGTTCGATAGGTATAGCTCACTTCGTACCAGGCGACGCCTTTCCGTTCGAGATGAATATCCTCTACGTGGGTCATGAGGGCCGTGAAGTGTTCATAATCGTAGAAGATGTGCAGCAGGCAGTCCAGGTCGGCGCGGGCGGCAAAACGACCTTCGAAGACATAGCTGTTCTGGGTGTGGACGAATGAATGGCTCGGCCGGCCGGACCCGTGGCTGCGGGGTCCACCGGGCGCCACGCCCGGCAGCAGCCCCGCGAAGAGGCAGAAAGCGGCA
>CAJXSB010000144.1 GCA_913060435.1 uncultured Desulfococcus sp. | reverse complement strand
TTCGTTCAGTGGTTTGCCGAGGAAGCCAAACGGATTTACGGGGACACCATTCCGTCCGCCTCCAGCGATCAGCGCATCCTGGTGATCCGTCAGCCGGTAGGTGTGTGTGCGGCCGTGACCCCCTGGAATTTCCCGGCGGCCATGATCACCCGCAAGGCTGCTCCGGCCCTTGCCGCGGGCTGCACCATGGTCGTAAAGCCCGCGGGCCAGACCCCCCTGTCGGCCCTGGCCCTGGCCGAGCTGGCGGACCGGGCCGGCATCCCCGCCGGGGTATTCAATGTTGTCACCGGCGATTCCGCCGCCATTGGCAAGGCCCTGACCGACGACCCCCGGGTGCGAAAGCTCAGCTTCACCGGATCGACCGAGACCGGCAAGCTTCTCATGCGGGCCTGCGCCGGGACCGTCAAGAAGATTTCCCTCGAACTTGGCGGCAACGCCCCCTTCATCGTCTTCGATGATGCCGATCTCGACCAGGCCGTGGCGGGTGCTGTCAGCTGCAAATACCGCAACTCGGGCCAGACCTGCGTCTGCGCCAACCGGATCCTGGTCCAGGATGCGGTCTACGAGGCCTTCGCCGAGAAGTTTACCCGCGCCGTGAAAGCCCTCAAGGTGGCCGACGGGTTCGCTGAGAATGCAGCGCAGGGACCCTTGATCGACATGGCGGCAGTGGAAAAGTCCGAAGGCCTCATCCAGGACGCTCTCGATAAGGGGGCGACGCTTCTGGCCGGAGGCGCGCGCCATGCCCTGGGCGGCACCTTCTTCGAACCGACGGTTCTGGGGGACGCCCGGCCGGGCATGCGGATTGCCGCCGAGGAGACCTTCGGGCCCGTGGCCCCGCTTTTCCGGTTCCGGGACGAGGCAGCGGCGGTCAGGCTTGCCAACGACACCCCCTACGGGCTGGCCGCCTATTTTTTCGCCCGGGACCTGGGCCGCGTCTGGCGCGTTGCCGAGGGGCTTGAATACGGCATGGTCGGCATCAACACCGGCATCCTCTCCACCGCCGTGGCCCCCTTTGGCGGGGTCAAGGAATCCGGCATCGGAAGGGAGGGCTCCCGCTACGGCATCGACGAGTACGTGGAGATCAAATATCTCTGCATGGGGGATGTGTCGTGAGCTGCCGATCGCTTCCTGCAATTCCTGATTGTAAAGATATTTATAGTGTTATATGGTTTCCACCGGGAATTCCATGACGATAATGTCAACCGAAAAGCTGGGCCATGGACAGAAAGCAAATCGAAGAGAAGGACCTGCGCCTCACCACCAGGCTCAGGGAGATTATTCATGATAAGGAGCGGCCGCCAGCGGAGGAGCGGCAGGGCCGGGGCCGTTACGGCATCTGGTTGACCGTTTTGTGTGCCATGGCGATTCTGGCGGCGGTGGCTTTTTTCCGACCGCCGCCGGCAACCGTCACGCCCAGCGGCGTGGCACGCACCGGCGGGGAGCCTGCCGAAGAGATGGATGCGGCCGTCCGGAAAAGGCCGCCCGAGGAAAGACCGTCCGAGGCATCTGCATCGGCAGATGCGGAAACAACGCCCCCGGCAGCCCCTTCATCCGGGCCGGCGGCGTCAACGCTGGAGAAAGCGAGCCTTCCCGTTTCCAGGGAAACCGGCGCAGGCGGCCGGAAAGCCACTCACGCCGAAGCAGCGGCAGAGGCGCCATTTCCGGCGCCGATAACACCGGAACCATCGCAAGAGACGGCGCCGTCCATCGAAGCGGCCGTCGTCGCAGCACCGACAAGTTCCCCCGCCGTCCAGATTGCCGAAATATTCGCCTGCAGCAATGTCCGGAACCGTCGGTATGTCGCCACCAGGACCGTTTTTTCGTTGAAAAAATCGTCAAAATCGTTTGTATGGATGAATGTCCTGTCGGAAAAGCCGCCGTTTACCCTGACCCACGTCTATTACCGCAACGGGCGCCGGTATTGCGCGGTGCCCCTGGAGATACGGCATCCCCGGATGCGCACCTGGAGCAGCATTAATTTGAGAAGCCGCAAGCAGTGCGGCGAATGGCGGGTGGCGGTGATGACAAAGAAGGGGGAGGTGCTCGACCAGGTTGAATTTACAGTCGTTCCCTAAACAAAAAGATACCGCCTGCCGCGGAAGCCGGCGGGCAGAGATGCGGAGGAATTGGTCATGCCGGAACAATATGAGTCGCCGTATATTTCCCATGTGTTCGTATGCACCAATGATCGCGGGGGAAAAAGGAAATCCTGCGCAGACAACGACAGCCCTTCCGTGAAATCCAGTCTCAAGGCCGCCGTCAACGCCCGGGGCTGGAAGGGGAAGGTCCGGATTTCCACCTCGGGGTGCATGGGGCTCTGCGCAAATGGGTCCAATGTGATGATCTACCCCCAGAAGATATGGTTTTCCGGGGTGATGCCCGATGACGTGGACGGCATCATGGAGGTCTTGGAAGGGCTTGTGGGGGAAGCGTAGCGCTCCGGGAACGGCTTCGTAACCAAAGTGCCCGTACGAAAGGTTCAATGCAAATGCCGGATGCAGCGCAGCATGTCAGGGTTGGCGTCGGCGTGGTCGTGACCCGCGGAAACCGCTTGCTTTTGGGGCGGCGAAAGGGGGCCCACGGCGCGGGAGCCTGGGCCCTTCCTGGTGGACACCTGGAATTTGGGGAGAGCATCGAAGCCTGCGCCAGAAGGGAGGTCTTCGAGGAGACCGGGCTTCGGATCGATGGGATCCGTCATGTCGATTTCACGAACGATTTTTTCCGGGATGAACGTAGGCATTATGTGACGCTGTTCGTCGCTGCGGACTGCCACACCGGGGATCCGTTCCTCCGGGAGCCGGACAAGTGCAGTGAATGGGCCTGGTTCGCCTGGTCGGCGCTGCCCGAACCGCTGTTTCTGCCCCTGCAGCATTTGATCGAGACCCGGGGCAGCCCAGCCTCGTGGTGCGCTGCGGGGGAAAACGGGGCCCAGCGACCATCGGCATGCAGCGACCGCGACGCCTTATGAACCGAAGAATGTTTCTGAAAACCACCCTCCTGGGCGCGGGGTGTGCCCTTGTCGGCAGCTACCCGGTCTTCATCGAAAGGAATCGGGTGCAGGTGAACCGCTACCGGGTGCCTGTCGAACATCTGCCCCCCGCCTTCAACGGCTTCACCATCGCCCACTTGACGGATGTCCACCTCGGGCCCCTGGTGTCGCCGGCCTTTGTTTCGGGCATTGTCCATAAAACCAATGCCCTCGGGACCGACATGATCGCCTGCACCGGCGATTACGTGCACGCGCGCAACACGGCCCGGGAGGTCAACCGGGTCTGGCCGATCCTCTCCCGGCTGTCGGCGCCGTCCGGGGTTTTCGCTGTTCTGGGCAACCACGACCACTGGGCGGACGCCGAGCGGTCCCGCTACTGGCTGAAACGGAGCGGGCAGGACATTCGGCACCGGTGTCGACCCATATACCGGGGACGGGACCGGATCCTCGTCGGGGGTGCCGGCGACTACTGGGAGGATCGGCTGGGGATTGACGATGCATTCTCCGGATCGGATGCGGGGGAGTGCCGGATTCTCCTGTCCCACAACCCGGATGCCGTGGACACCCGTTTCAGGACTCCCCTGTCCCTGGTGGTCAGCGGCCACACCCATGGCGGCCAGGTCGTCATCCCCTTCTGGGGACCGCCGGTGCTGCCCGTGAAGAACAAGCGCTACACCAGCGGGGTCATTGCTGCGCGCGGCAGCACGCTCTTCATCAGCCGGGGCGTCGGGTGGGCCATCTGCCCGGTGCGGTTCAACTGCTCTCCGGAGATTGCCGTTCTGGAGCTGGCGGCGGGGGGGCCGGCATGAGCAACGGACCGTGGGGAGGGGAGAGGCGGTCGGCCGGCTTCCCCTGCAGCGATTTCTGCCGGGGAAGGATGAAAAGTGGGGAAACGGTATTATGTTTATTCTCTATACGCCCTCGGCAGGTGGCACCGCTTCCCATGGGCCGCCTGACGGTGCGGCATTCGCCACCCAAACCCCCACGGACGCTGCAGAAAGGAGAACGCCACGATGACCGCCGATTACGACCCCAGAACAGAGACGGGGATCCCGACCGAACCGGTCGGGTCTCTCCCACGGCCGACAGCGCTTCAGGAGGCCTATGCGGCCTATGATGCCGGAAAAATATCATTTGAAGCGCTCGAAGCCGAGCAGGACGCCGCCGCCCGAGATTCGATCCTGCGGCTCGAGGCGACCGGTTCACCCATCATCTCCGACGGCGAACAGCGTATCTCCAGCTTTGCCACCTATCCCCTGACCGACACGCTGGGCGGGACCGGCATGGCGGAAAACCTTTCCCCCAACGGTCAGTATTTCGCCATTTTCGCCGATGGGCACCACCGCCGGCTGCCGCGGCTGACCAGGGGACCCTTCCGCTACAGGACCTATGCCGGCGACCTGCTGGAAAAATCGATCGGGATGACCAGCCGGCCCATGAAGCAGGCCGTGATCGCGCCATCGATGCTGGCCCTTCTATACCCCCTCGATGAAATGGTGCCCGGCTACCCCCGGGAGCAGTTCGAGGAGGATCTCGTAAGCGAGTGTGAAAAGGACATCCGCCGGGCATTCGCAGTCGGTGCCGCCCGGGTGTCGATCGATTTCACCGAGGGTCGGCTGGCCTGCCGGAACGATCCCCGCAACCCGTGGACGGGGCGGCGCATGCTGCCGTATTTCATCGAACTCAACAACCGGGTGCTCGATCGCTTCACACCCGGGGAGCGCCGTCGGATCGGCGTCCATACCTGCCCCGGGGGCGACCGGGACTCCGTCCACAGCGCCGACGTCCCCTACAGCGATCTGCTGCCGAGCCTGTTTCAGATCAACGCCGGCTATTTCCTCATCCAGCTGGCGAGTGAACGGGACAAGGAGAAGGTCTATCAGGAGATCGCAGGCAGCCTGCGTGACGACGCCAACGGCATTCCCCAGACGGCCTATATCGGGGTGGTCAACCCCCTCAACCCGAGGGTGGAGAGCCCCCGGGAGATCTGCGACGCCCTGATCTCTGCGGCCCGGTTCATTCCCAGGATGCAGCTCGGTTCAACGGATGACTGCGGCTTTTCCCCCTTCAGCATCGATGAGAAGCCCAACTACGGCTCCCCGGATTTTGCCCGGGACGTCGCCTTCGAGAAGATCCGGAACCGTGTTGAAGGCACCCGGATGGCCGCCGAAAAGCTCGGCGTGGTTTGAGCCGGGGAACAGAGCGGGGCGGCATCGGGGCGAGGAGGCGCCATGCCATTGAACACCGACAAGCCCGGGCTGATGGATGCCCACGCCCACATCTGCGACGCCGCCTTTGATGCGGACCGGGAGGCGGTATTGGCGCGGGCCCGGTCCGCGGGCGTCGATGCGGTCGTCGCCGTGGGGGAAGACCTTGCCGACGCCCGAAAAAACCTGGCGCTGGCCGAGGAATACCCCATGCTCCGGCCGGCTGCAGGCCTCTATCCCTCCCACCTCGACCTGGAAGCGGCTGCAGCCATGGCCGCGTTCATCCGGGAAAACCATCCGCGCCTGACGGCCATCGGGGAGGTCGGGCTCGATTACTGGATCGCCAAGGAGGCGCGTGACCGGGAGATCCAGCAGGAGATCTTCCGTATTTTCATCTCGCTTTCCAATGCCCTCGAACTGCCCCTCAATGTCCACTCCCGGTCCGCCGGCCGCCATGCGGTCGCCCTGCTGCTGGAGGAGGGGGCCCTGCGGGTGCAGATGCACGCCTTCGACGGCAAGGCCGGGGCCGCCCTGCCGGCGGTCGAAGCCGGCTATTTCTTCTCGGTGCCGCCGTCGGTGGTCCGCTCCCGCCAGAAGCAGAAGCTCGTCAAACGGCTGCCCCTGTCGTGCCTCCTGGTCGAGAGCGACAGCCCGGTCCTCGGACCGATTCCCGGCGAGCGCAACGAGCCCGCCAACATCCGGGTTGCGCTCGAGGCCATCGCCGCCATCAAAGGGGTCGATCCGGCGGCGGCCGCAGCGACGGTGTCGGAAAATGCCCGTCGGCTGTATGGGGGGCCACATGAGCACGGACGCCTCCAGCGGCTCCGCCCTGAACCGAACATGCATTTCCCTTGATCCGGATCCGGGATTCGGGTATCGTCCGGTCCGACACCCTGAACTGAAAGGCGTTGACGGAACGGAGCAATATTCATCTCTCGACCGGAGATGCCGGTTTCTTCCCCGGCGCCCTGACGACCATCTGTGGATACGATTGTGCGTCCCCCCTGTAGCAGGAAAGCCCAATGAATCCATCCATCCGAAAATTCGACCCGGACCGTGAATTCCTTATCCCCGAGGGCTGCCATATCATGGAGCTGCTCAACAGCCCCCACGATCCCGACGCATCCCTCGCCAGGGCGCGCGTGCCTTCCGGTGTCACGACACGCTGGCATCGCCTTTCGGGCATCGTCGAGCGGTATGTCATCCTGGAGGGTGCGGGCGTGGTCGAGGTGGGGGATCTCCCGGCGACGGCGGTCGGGCCGGGGGATGTGGTGTGGATCCCCCCCATGTGCCGACAGCGCATCCACAATCCGGGCCCGGCGGACCTGGTTTTTCTGGCTGTCTGCACCCCGCGGTATACGGACGGCGCCTATGAGGATATGGAAGGCCGCCGGAAGGCATAGCGGCGCTGCATTATGGAAACCCGGGAAAACATCTCCCTTAAAGGCCTGAACACCTTCCAGGTCGACGCCGCAGCAGAGGCGTACATCCGCTTTGATGCGGAAGACGAGATCCTCGATTTTCTCGCGGATGGGCACCTCGATGCCCGGCGTTACCTCGTTCTTGGCGGCGGCAGCAACCTCCTCTTCCTCGGGGATTTTCACGGCGTGGTGCTCCATCCGGCCATGAAGGGGATATCGGTGGTCGGCTGCGAACCGGACCACATCCGGGTAAAGGCCATGGCCGGCGAAGCCTGGGACGACCTCGTGGCGTTTGCCGTGGGGCGGGGCTGGGGCGGCATCGAGAATCTCTCTCTGATTCCGGGCTGTGTCGGTGCCAGCGTGATCCAGAATATCGGGGCCTACGGGGTCGAGGTCCGAACGGCTGTGGAGAGGGTCGAGGCGATATCCCTTGCAGATGGCCGGCGCGCAGCCTTCACGCCGGCAGAATGCGACTTCGGCTACCGCTGCAGCCGGTTCAAGGACGAACGGCATGGACGGTTCATGATCACCGCGGTGGTCTTCCGCCTGTGCCGACGGCCAACCTGCGTCATCCGCTATCCCGGCGTCCAGGAGGCCGTTGCGCACATCGGGGCTCCGACGGTGGGCAACCTCCGCCGCGCCATTATCCAGATCCGGGAAAGCAAGCTGCCCGATCCCGTGGTCATCCCCAACGCAGGCAGCTTCTTCAAAAACCCGGTGGTGACGGGTGCGGCCCTCGACCGGGTGCGGAGCGTTGCTCCAGACGTCCCGAGCTACCCCCTGGGGGGCGGCCGCTTCAAGCTGCCGGCGGGGTGGCTGATCGAGCAATGCGGCTGGAAGGGGCGCACCCATGGACACGCCGCGGTCCACCGGGATCACGCCCTGGTGCTGGTGAACAACGGGAACGCGACCGGACAGGAGATCTACGACCTCTCCGAGCGGATCCGTCAGTCGGTGTCGTCGTGGTTCGGGCTGACCCTCGAGCGGGAGGTCGTTGTCGTCCGATCCTGAGATGGGCGGCGTGGCCACAGGAGAACCGCTCTATAGGGCGTCGGAATACCGGGCGCCCCCGCTCCCTTCGCCGGGGCGGCCATCCTGTCATACCCCTGGGTCGGGGCATCAACCCCGGCCGATATGCACGGCTCCTCTTGAAATACCAGGATATCCGTGGCATTGATGGTATACTCCCATGGCATCTGCCCCGACTGTGTGCGGAAGTATTATCCGGGCATGGCCAAAGGGGCGGCGGGGGGGAGGGGGGGAGAGCCGACCCGACGAGGGGTCTTGATGCATTGACGTATCCGGAATGCACCCGCCGGCCGCGTCGCAACACTCATGAACGTTCCACCGGGGACAGGAACAGGTAACATGGTAAATCCGATTCGACAAAAGGGCATCGCAGGAATTGCGGAGGGCGACGTGTTCCGTTGCCAGCGAACGTTTACCCGGGGGGAGACGCTCCAATTCGGCGACATGACCCGTGACTACAACCCGGTCCACTATGATGAGCGCTGGGCTGAGGCCAAAGGTTTCAACGGCCTCATCTGCCACGGCCTCCTGGTGGGGTCGATGATCTGTGAGTTCGGCGGGCAGGTGGGCTGGCTGGCCAGCGGCATGCGTTTCAATTTCATCCAGCCGGTATATTTTGGCGACACGATCCGGTGCGATGTCACGGTGACCCGCATCGAACCGGGCGGCCGCGCCGAGGCCGAGGCCGTCTTCACGAACCAGCACGATGAACAGGTCGGCTTCGTCCGTCTGACCGGACGACTGCCCCTGGCGCCCGAACGGGAGCTTCTCCGGCAGATGGTGGCAGAGGGCGATCCGGACAACAAGCTGTCCGGCGAACGCTGTACCCGCTAGCCGGAGGGTTGGATTCAACCCCCGCCGCGAGAAGATCTCGGGTGGCATCGGCCACGGCTGCGGGCATGATCCCATGCAAATATGGGGAGGATCCCATGGAATCTTCCGATCCCCCAAAAATGACCGTGACCGTCGAGGGCGGCACGGCGCCAACATCTACCGTTGTCTTCGAGAACTGGTTTCGCATCGGCCGGCATACGAACTGCCAGATCCGGCCGGCCGGGCGCGAGGTAAGCCGCTACCATGCCGACGTCTTTATCGACGAAGGGCGGTGGTGGATTCAGGACCTCGACAGCGCCAACGGCCTTTTCATTGACGGCCGGAGGATCGACAAGGCGGAGATTTCCGGCACGACCCGGGTCCGCCTCGGTCGCTCGGGGCCTGTCCTCACCCTGGCCTTTGAGGGGAGCCCGGCGGCAGACGCCCCGACGCCGGGGCTGGAGAGCCGGACGCTCACCGATTACCAGCGCCACTACTTCAGCGACGACGAGGACGGCACCGCCGTGGGTGAGCACACCATGATGGTGCGGCGGGCATATGCAAAGGTCCGCAAAAAGCAGCGCCGGCTTTACGGTGCCGTCATCGCCGCCATTGCCCTGCTCTGCCTCGCCGCCGGTGCCTACGCGGTCTACAAGCACCGGGAGGTCCGGCAGCAGCGCCGGCTGGCCCTGGACATTTTCTACAACATGAAGTCCCTCGAGCTGGAGCTGGCCAAGGGGATCAAGGCCGCGGAGGGGGATCAGAGCCCCGCCGCTGCGGCGCGGATCGAGGCCTTCCGGGACCGGCAGCGGAACCTGGAGGAGAGCTATGACCAGTTCGTCGACACCCTTGATGTCTACCGGAAGGGATTGAGCCGCCAGGAGCGGATCATTCTGCGGATGGCCCGGCAGTTCGGGGAGTGCGAGGTCAATATGCCGGAGGGCTTCGTGCAGGAGGTCATGCGCTACATCGAGAAATGGCGGTCGACGCCCCGCCTCGAAACGGCGCTTCGGCGGGCTGCGTCGCGGGGATATACTCCCGTCATCGTCCGCACCCTTCGCCGGCACGGACTGCCGCCCCAGTTCCTTTACCTTGCCCTTCAGGAGAGCAATTTCAACCCGGAGGCCTGTGGCCCGGAAACCCGCTTCGGCATTGCCAAGGGGATGTGGCAGTTCATTCCCTCCACCGCCGAGATGTACTACCTGCAGACCGGCCCCCTTGTCAGCCTGACAGTGCCGGATCCGTATGATGAGCGGCACGATTTCCGGAAATCGACCCTGGCGGCCGCCCGGTATCTGCGGGATATCTATATGACCGACGCCCAGGCGTCGGGGCTCCTGGTCATGGCATCCTACAACTGGGGCGAAGA
>CAJXSB010000143.1 GCA_913060435.1 uncultured Desulfococcus sp. | reverse complement strand
GGCTAAGCGATGGTACGGGTGATCCTGGCTGAAAAGGGATACGGGCAGGAGATGATCGACACCGTGGCCTTTCTGGTCCGCCACCACCTGTTTCTGGTCAAGATCGCCACCCGCAGGGATATCCAGGACGAGGAGACGGCCCTTTTCTGCGCCCGCAGTATCGAGGATGCCGGGCGCCTCAGGCTGCTCTACCTGCTGACGGTGGCCGATTCGGTTGCCACCGGCCCGAAGGCATGGAACAGCTGGACCGCCGCCCTGCTCGAGGAGCTTTTCCTGAACGTATCGAGCGTTTTCCGGGACGGTGAGCTGACCTCGGCCGGCGCCCTCCGGCTGATGGAGGAAAAGAAGAGCGCGCTCCTGGCCCGCGCCGGAAGCCCCGAGGAGCGGGAGGCCCTGGCGTCGCTCTTCCGGATGATGTCCCCCCGGTACCTCCTCAATACCCCACGCGAGAATATCGCCGCCCACGTGTCGCTCTTCCAGCGCCTCGGCAAGGCCCATTTCGTGTGGCGCATTGATTCGTCCCCAGGGCTTTCAACCCGGACCGTCACCATCTGCGCCCGGGACTGCCCCGGGCTGTTTGCCCGGATCTCGGGGGTCTTCACCCTCAACGGCATGGATATCCTGGCGGCCCAGGTCTACACCTGGCGGAACAACATCGCCCTTGATGTCTTCGAGGTCCGGCCCCCGGCCGACAACCTCTACGAGTCCCAGAAATGGGAGCATGCCGAAAATGACCTGGAGTCGGCCCTGCTGGGGACCCTTGACCTCGGCGAAGCGCTCGAGGAGCGGATGAAAACGTACGCGGAGCCCAAGCCCTGGCGCTCCGAAAAGCCCCCCCGGGTCAACGTGGAAAACGAGAGTTCGAGCTTTTTTACCATCGTCGAAGTCTTTTCCTACGACTTCCCAGGGCTTCTCTACAGGATCACGGATGCCCTGTTCAAGTGCCGCCTGGATGTCTGGGTGGCAAAGATTGCAACCAAGGTCGATCAGGTGGTCGACGTCTTCTACGTCCGGGATTTTGACGGCCAGAAGGCGGACAGACCGGAACAGGTGGAGGCCATCCGGACGGCCCTCATTGCGGTGCTCATGGACGCGTCGGAGAATGGAAAAGGCGCGTTCTGATCTTCAGAAAAGAATGATTCCATTAATTTAAACATACCACCAAGGAGGAATGGCAAATGGCAATGACACCCGAACAAGTAATCGCTATGGCAAAAGAGAACAAGGCAAAAGTCGTCGACATCCGGTTCATGGACTTCCCCGGCATATGGCAGCATTTTTCGGTGCCGATCAGCGAGCTGGAAGTATCGAACTTCGAGGACGGCTATGGTTTTGACGGATCGAGCATCCGGGGCTGGCAGCCCATCAACGCTTCGGATATGCTCGTGGTGCCGGATGCCGACACTGCCAAGATGGACCCGTTCTATGCAGAGCCTACCCTCGTGCTCATCGGCAACATCGTCGACCCCATCACCCGGGAGCCCTACAGCCGCGATCCCCGGCACATCGCCCAGAAGGCCGAAGCCTACCTCAAGAGCACCGGCATTGGCGACACCGCCTTCATCGGTCCCGAGGCCGAGTTTTTCATCTTCGACAACGTCCAGTTCGATTCGGGTGCAAACCATGCCTTTTACGAGGTCGATTCGGTGGAGGGCATCTGGAATACCGGCCGCGATGAAATGGCCAACCAAGGCTACAAACCCCGCCACAAGGAGGGCTATTTTCCCGTCCCGCCCATGGACAAATTCCAGGATCTCCGCTCCGAGATGATGCTCACGCTCGAGAAGTTGGGGATCGTGGTCGAGTGCCAGCACCACGAGGTGGCCACCGCCGGCCAGGCCGAGATTGACATGCGTTTTGCGCCGCTCCTTCAGATGGGCGACCAGATGGTCTGGTTCAAGTATGTCCTCAAAAATGTCGCCTACCGCGCCGGACACACGGTCACCTTCATGCCCAAGCCCCTGTTCGAGGACAACGGGACCGGCATGCACACCCATATCAGCATCTGGAAAGACGGCAACCCCCTGTTCGCCGGCGACAAATATGCCGGCGTCTCCCAGGAGGCCCTCTATGCCATCGGCGGCATCCTGAAGCACTGCAAGGCGCTCTGCGCCATCACCAACCCCACCACCAATTCCTACAAGCGTCTGGTGCCCGGGTTTGAGGCGCCGGTCAACCTTGCCTACTCCAGCCGGAACCGCAGCGCCGCCGTCCGGATTCCCATGTACTCCGCATCGCCCAAGGCCAAGCGGATCGAGTTCCGGACCCCCGACCCGTCCTGCAACGGCTACCTGGCCTTCTCCGCCATGCTCATGGCGGTCCTGGACGGCATCGAGAACAAGATCGACCCCGGCGCCCCGCTCGACAAGGACATCTACGGCCTGCCGCCGGAAGAGCTGGCCGAAATCCCCTCCGCCCCGGGCTCCCTGGGGGAGGCCCTGGCCGCCCTCGAGGCCGACCACGAGTTCCTGCTGAAGGGCGACGTCTTTACGCCCGACGTCATTGAGAAGTGGATCAGCTACAAGACCGAGCGTGAGGTCAATGCGGTCAACCTGCGTCCGCATCCCCACGAGTTCTTCCTTTACTTCGACATTTAAGCAATCCCCTTGTGACCCTCCTCCTCTCCCCGTCCCTCCGGGGGCGGGGTGGATGAGTCCCCCGGCGCCGCCTCTCTTCCCGGCGGCGCCGTTACCTCATTCCCCGGGCCGCCGCAGGCGGTAGTGGGACACCAGCCATTCGCTCCCCTGCCGAAATCCCCAGAGCTCAGCGCAGGCCATGAAAAAGATGCGCCACCGCTGCATCCACTTCACGGCGTCCGGCGCCCCGTACACCTGCGCCATGACCGGCAGGATCCGGCCGCGGCGGGCGTCGAGGTTGGACAGCCACGCCTCGGCGGTCTTCTGGTAGTGGGTACCGTTGATCCGCCAGTGCTTTTCGATCTCCAGGTGCTCCTGGAAACGGTAGAGGAGGTCGTCGGCGGGCATCATGCCGCCGGTGAAGAAGTGGCGGCCCATCCAGTCGTCCGGCCCCTGGGTCTCATAGAGATAGGCCAGCCTTCGGTGGGTGAATATGTGGATGAAGAGACGGCCGCCGGGCCGCAGCCATCCCCGGATCCGTTCGAGCAGGCGCGGCCAGTTCCGCATGTGCTCGAACATCTCCACCGATACCACCCGGTCGAAGCGGTGGGAGGTCTGGAAATGGTTCATGTCGGCCGTCATGACATCGAGGTTGTGAATCCCGGCGTCCCGGCACCGTTGAAGGATGAACCTCCGCTGAGGGGCGGCGTTGGAGACCGCGAGAATGCGGCTCCGCGGAAAGTGCTCGGCCATCCACAGGGAGACGGCCCCCCACCCGCAACCCAGCTCCAGGATCGACATGCCGTCCTCGATGCCCGCCCGCCGGCAGGTCATTTCCAGCATGGCCGCCTCGGCATCGTCCAGGCTGTCGACGGCATCCCCCCACCAGCAGGCGCTGTACTTCATTCGACGCCCCAGGACCTTCTCAAAGAACGCCGGGGGCAGTTCATAGTGCTGTTCGTTGGCTTTCCGAGGCTGGACGGCCACGGGGCCTTGCCGGAGCGCCGCTGCAAAACGGTCCATGGCAGCCCTTCGGTCGATCTCGCTCCCCGGGTCCTCCCGGATCAGGCGCACCCGGTTGAGCCCTCGTATCCCTGCCCGGATCAGGCTGTCCGGGGTGGCTGGTTTTTCCGCAAGGCGAATCATCATCGACAGGGGGTGGTTCATGATCAGGCCTCTCTTTCTTTCAGCGAAGGGGCAGCCTCCATGTACCGGGGAAGCGAACAGAACAGAAGCGCATTAAGGGAATTTGCCCCTGATTCCGCCCCGAATGTTTCATGAACGGCGATCTTGTCCGGACGATCTACATTTTAACATACACTAAAGCGTAAATGCGTACCGTCAAAACACGCCATCGTTGGCACAGCGGCATTGGAATCTTTCAGTGCGTCTTGTAAATAGGCGGACTATTGAATAGAGAAATATATTGAAAAAATCTGCTGGAGAAGGTATCATGAAAACTGATTATGATGAAGAAGAAGCCCGCCGGATCTCCGGAATCATCGAGGAGCGGACGATGCCGGGCTCGGAACGGGTCATCATCGGATGGCAGGCCTACCTGGGGGAGATGCTCACCCGGATGCGTGACTATTTGGCGCCGGGCCGTCTGGTGACCTTTGAGCGGATGCAGCCGGAAGAGAAGCGGTTTTTCGAATCGATCCACGCCAGAACCGAGATTCCCGAAGATGTAACGGCCATATTCATGCCCCACAGCGTGATGATGCAGATGATGGCGGCCCACCCGGACGCCACCGGGCAGGAAACGCTGCGGCGACCCACCGATGCTGGGGTGGTCCTTGCGGCCCGGACGGAAGATCACCATGTCGTGATGAATGCCGTCTTCGCCCTGCCGCCATACACCCCGGCCATCGACATCTACCGGAGCGGGACCCTGCTCGCCGGGTACATCTATCATACCATCGACGAGTGCGTGGATAATCTTTCCAAGATCATGTCGACGCACCTGACGCAGAAAGCTTGAGGACCGGCTTCGGCCAGGCCTGGATGGTGGGCGTCTCCGCCATGTTCTGACGAGCCGGCTGGAAAGGGAGCGGACCATGCGCATTGCAGTGATCGGCAGCGGAATATCCGGGCTGACAGCGGCGAGGCTGCTGTCCGGGGATCATGACGTCACCGTATTCGAGGCGGAAGACTACATTGGCGGGCACACCCACACGGTTGACGTGGCCAGCCAAGGGGAATCCCAGGCGGTGGATACTGGATTCATCGTCTTCAATGACCGGACATACCCCAATTTTATTTCGCTGATGCGCCGTCTCGGCGTGAGGCGCAGGCCTTCGGTCATGAGCTTCAGTGTCAAGTGCGAAACAACGGGGGTGGAGTACTGCCCCAGCACCCCGGGCACCCTGTTTGCCCAGCGGAAAAATCTCCTGCGTCCCTCCTTTCACCGGATGATCCTGGACATCTTTCGCTTCAAGCGTTCTGCCCCGGCACTGATGGCCGCCGGCGATGATGATCTTACCCTCGGGGAGTACCTGGCCCAGAACGGATATTCGAGATCGTTCATTCGGCATTTTATCATTCCCATGGGCGCGGCCATCTGGTCGGCGGGGCTGGCGGGCTTTGAGCGGTTCCCCGCGCGCCTCTTCGTGGCGTTCTTCACCCACCACGGTATTCTCTCCATCCGGAACCAGCCCCAGTGGTATGTCATCGCCGGAGGATCGCGCGCCTATATCCCTCCGCTGACGGCACCATTTCAGGACCGCATCCAGCTACGAACGCCCGTCCGATCGATCACGCGCCACCCGGACCATGTCGTCCTGGAGCTGGCGGACGGCGATCGGGATTCCTTCGATCAGGTCGTGGTGGCGAACCACAGCGACCAGGCCCTGGCCCTCCTTTCCGATCCATCCGAAGACGAGCGTCGGGTGCTCGGTGCGATCCCCTATCAGGCCAACCACGTCACCCTCCACACGGATACCCGGCTGCTTCCGGAAAACCGCAAGGCATGGGCCAGCTGGAACTACTGGATTCCTCGACAGGATCCGGGCGCCGCCACCGTCACCTACAACATGAACATGCTCCAGGGAATTTCAGCGCCGGAGACCTTCCTGGTGAGCCTCAACCAGGAAGGGGCGGTCCGCTCCGACAAGGTGCTTCGGACCTTCACCTATCACCATCCGGTCTACACGCCCCAAAGCCTCCGGGCCCGAAGGGAACGGGACCGCATCAACGGGGTCAACCGCACCTGGTACTGCGGCGCCTATTGGGGGAATGGGTTCCATGAGGACGGCGTCAACAGCGCGCTGGCGGTCTGCAGCCATTTTGGAAAGGGGATCGAAGATGCATAGCGCCGTCTATACCGGCACCATCCGGCACCGCCGCTTCCGGCCCGTCGACAACCGCTTTCAGTACCGGATTTTTTTCATGTTCCTCGACCTGGACGAGCTGGATCACGTCTTCGACGGCCACCCGTTCTGGTCTGTTGAACGCTTCAACCTCGCTGCTTTTCGCCGACGCGACCACATAGGGGACCCGAAGGAGCCCCTCGACCGGACCATCCGCGGCATGGTCGAGGCCGAGACCGGTGAGCGGCCCCAGGGGCCGATCCGCATCCTGACCCATCTCCGCTATTTCGGCTACTGTTTCAATCCGGTCAGCTTCTACTATTGTTACGCCCGTGACGGCCGCACTGTCGAGGCGGTGGTGGCCGAAGTTCGGAACACGCCGTGGCTGGAGACCCACTGCTACGTCCTCGGACGATGGGGAAACGAACATCCGGATCCTTCGTGGCGGCGGCACCGGCTCGACAAGATATTCCATGTATCGCCGTTTATGGACATGAACGTCCGGTATGACTGGCGCTTCCGCATGCCGGGGGAGCGCCTTCAGGTGTATATGATCAATTATTCCGGGGGGAAAAAGCTGTTCGACGCGAGCCTTTCCCTCGAACGCCGTGACATCAGCAGGGCATCGCTGAATCAGGTGCTGACCCGATACCCTTGGATGACGGCGAAGGTCACCCTGATGATCTACCGCCAGGCCTTTCGGCTGTGGCGGAAGCGGACACCGTTTTACGCCCACCCGGAAAAAGCCACGACATTCTTTGGCGGAGGTGTATCATGATGGAATCGATCATGCCGGCAAAAGAACACCCCTGGGAGAGGGCGCTTGCGGCTCCCGTCAAAAGTGCCGCCAGGCGCGTCCTCCTCTCCCTCCTCTCCAAGCTTCGATACGGTCGGCTGACCCTCCGGGACGGCGGCAGGCAGTGGACTTTCGGCTCCCTCCATCCCCGGTTTCCAGTGGAGGCGACGGTGGATGTCCACGACCCGAAATTCTACGGACGGGCCCTGGTGGGCGGCAGCATCGGTGCGGGCGAAGCCTATATGTCCGGCTACTGGTCCGTTGACGACCTTACCCGGCTGATCCGCATCATCGTGCACAACGAAGCGGTGATGATGGAGATGGACAAGGGCCTGACCCGCCTGAGCGCCCCGTTCCAGCGGGCGTTCCACCGCATGCGGAAGGACACCCGCGTGGGCAGCCGCGCCAACATCGCGGCCCACTACGATCTTGGAAACGATTTCTACCGCCTCTTTCTCGACGAGACCATGACCTACTCATGCGGCATCTTCGAAAAGCCCGACAGCACCCTTGAAGAGGCCTCAAAAGCCAAATACGACCGGATCTGCCGGAAGCTGGGGCTAACAGCGGAGGATCATGTGCTCGAGATCGGCACCGGCTGGGGCGGTTTTGCCATCCATGCCGCCGGTCGATACGGTTGCCGGGTCACCACGACGACCATTTCCCGGGAGCAACAGGCGCTGGCCGTGGCGCGGGTCGCCCAGGCGGGGCTGTCAGACCGTGTCCGGATCCTGTCCCAGGATTACCGGGATCTCTCGGGTACTTTCGACAAGCTGGTCTCCATCGAGATGATCGAAGCGGTGGGCCACCATTTCTACGATGATTTCTTCCGGGCCTGCGCCCGCCGCCTGAAGCCCGAGGGGGTTATGGCGCTCCAGGCCATCGTAATCCGGGACGACCGCTACCAGGACCAGCTGTTGCGGCCGGATTTCATCAAGCGCCACATCTTTCCGGGGGCATGCCTCCCCTCGGTTGCCGTGATGTCGGATGCCGTTGCCAGGGTCACCGATCTGAGGCTGGTCCACCTCGAGGATATCACCCCCCACTACGCCCGGACCCTGCGCCTATGGCGGGAGCGGTTTTTTGACAATATCGACCGGGTTCGCGCCCTGGGCTTCTCCGAGAAATTCATCCGCATGTGGGAGTTCTACCTCTGCTACTGCGAAGGGAGTTTTCTCGAACGGTATATCGGGGATGTCCAGATGGTCCTGGCCAGGCCATTCAACCGGATGGCGTCGATTCTGCCCGAACTGGCGCCGCAGGACTGGTCATTCAACTCCTGATGCCCCGGACCATCGATCGCCGACATCCCGTTGAATCGCCAGGAAGTGGGAGACGCCGCCGCTGTCGTCCCGGATGGGGGCGATCTTCCATTCCATCATGAACGTGGATCCGTCCTGTCGATAATTGACGGCGCGGCCGTGGAATGGCCTCCCCTCCGACAGATCTTCCCGGAGCCGCTTCAGGACGGCGGCGTCGGTGTCGGATCCCTGGAGGATGGATGGGGATTTGCCGAGGATATCTTCCGGATTGTAGCCGGTCATCTCCGTAAATGCCGGGTTGACATAGACGATAGGGTAGCCGGGGACGGCCTCGGTGATCATGATGGCATTGAAAGACTCCTCCATGGAGGCTTCGAAGAGGCGCTGCATGATGGAGCGATAGTTCTCGTCATGCTGGAATATGTCAGGTATCTTCATATGTTTCCCTGTCTAAAAATTGTTGGTTTTCATCTGTTTCTTCCTGGGCGGCAATGGGAAAAAGGCGCTGGTGGTGCGGACGTACCCCACATACCCTCTCCGCCGGGTCTTGAGCCCCTCCTCCAGCATAGTAACGCCCGAAACCCGCAGCAGTAGGAAAGTGATCAGGGCCGGACCGACGATGGTCGCGGCGCCGAAAGGCGTCGCGAGCGCGATCAGGAAGATGCCCCACCAGACAAGGCTTTCGCCGAAATAATTTGGGTGCCGGGTCCAGGCCCAGAGGCCGTAGCGCATGACGCGGCCGTGGTTGGCGGGCTCGGACAGGAAGCACTTGAGCTGGAGATCCCCCAGTGCCTCGAAGATGAAGCCGACCGTCCAGAGCAGGGTGCCGGCGACATCCATCCAGCTCAGGTGCCCGGGCGCCGGATCCGCCTGGGCGATCATGACCGGGGAGGCGATCACCAGCAGCAGAACGGCCTGAAGCAGGAAGATGTTCCAGAGGCTGCTGAGCCAGAACCTGTCGCCCCCGCGCCTGCGGAAGGCCTGGTATCGGGGGTCTTCTCCCCGGCCGCGGTTCCGGAGAAAAATATGGATGGACAGGCGAAGCCCCCAGCAAGTCGTGAGGGACGTCACCAGGACCTTTCTGCCGATCCAGCCGTCGCCGGTCAGCGCGGAAATCCAGGCAGCCATAACGAACCCCAGACCCCAGAAGACGTCGATGATCCCGGCATCCCTCAGGGCGACGCTCAAGGCCCAGGCCGAAACGAACAGGAGCAGCACGCCGGCAAGATTAGCACTGAAGACATTCAGCATCACCGTCCATTCCATCTCTCACCTCCTCCGCTTCATCCAAGTGAATCCAGGTATTCGTCAGGGGGTCCCGGGCCGGCCGGTTCGCTCTTCGATCCTCGATGCCCGCCCGGATCGATTCGTGTGAAGCCTGGTCGATGGGATAGGCCATGGCCACGATAAAGGCGATGATGTTGCAGAGCGACGGCACCAGCGCGTAGAGCACCCGGAGGGCCCACTGGACACGCTCCGGCTGGACAACGTTGGGTTCGAAGCCCGTCATGCCCAGGACCGTGAGCCCTGTACCCACCCCCACGGCGGCAGCGAATTTCTTGGAGACGGACCAGAGGCCGATGTAAAGCCCCTCCCGCCGGCGGCCGGTCAGGAGTTCGTCATAGTCGATGACATCCGACTGGATGGACGACGGAAGGGCCAGGGCTCCACCGAACCCGATCCCCGAGAGGAAGACCAGCACACCGTAGGCCCACACGTCTCCGGGACCCAGGAAATAGACCCCCAAGAATGCTGCGGTGTTGATGAAAATGGCCGTCAGCCATGCCTGCTTTTTCCCCGCCCGCCGCGAGAGAACGATCCACCCGGGCATGAATACAATTCCTGTCATAAAATAAATCATCAGGAAGAGGTTCGCCAGAGAGGATCCGAGGACGTATTCGACATAATAGAGGATGAGGGCGGCCGGCAGATTGCTGCCGACGGCCGCAATGGTGTAAGCCGACAGGAGGATCAGGAACGGCCGGTTCCGCCGGATGCTCCCGATGCCCTGGAGCCTGCCCTGGTGCGGGTGCTCCGACGTGGGG
>CAJXSB010000142.1 GCA_913060435.1 uncultured Desulfococcus sp. | reverse complement strand
AAGCCCGCTGCTGGCGGCCGAGTTCAGCAGCGCGGAGGTGACACTCAATCCCTCCATCTCTGCCGGCGTCGTCTATGACGACAACATCTTCCTCGACCCCGTCGGCGAGGAGTACGACATCAGCACCATCGTGGGCCCCGGCATCGACCTGACGATAACGGGGCAGAGCGCCGAGATCGGCATGACCTACAACCCCGCCTACAACGCCTACGCGCGGTTTCCCGAGAACAACTATTGGAGCCACAATGCAAACGTGGACGGCTGGGCCGAGATCGTCTCGGGAACAAGGCTCGAATTCAGCGATGCCTTCGTGTACACCGAAGACCCCCTCTCCGAAACCGACACCACCGTGCGGCGGGGCCGGGAGCCCTACTGGACCAACACGGCCGACGTCGGGCTGGTCAGCAATTTCGGACCTGAGAGCGTGATCGAGCTCGGATATACCTTTTATACCCTGGAAAACGACGACCCCACCGTCGAGGACAATTCCTACCAGGAGCCCCGGGCCTTGATGACCTACTGGTTCTCCCCCAACCGCTACGCCGTGGAACTGGAGGGGACCTACACCATTACCGATTTCGAGGTGTCGGAAGACTTCGAGGTTCTCGATGGGCGCATCCGGCTCACCAAGCGCTTCGGGCGCCGGTTGGACGCCTACATCGAATACGACCACCTCCTGACCGACTATCTCGACGAGGGCGAGGACTACCAGGTCTACAACCCGCTGGTGGGGTTCGAATGGCAGGAGCAGCGGAACACCCGGTTTGCGGCGAGCTTCGGCTATTTCTACCAGGACAACGAGTTCAGCGACGACGACGACGGCATCGTCGGGTCGATCGAGACGGCCTACACCTGGGCCGAGGGCAGCACCGTCACCCTCCTGGGCGACGCCGGCTACGACATCGCCAGCTTCGGTTCGGAGAACCTGGGCTTCAACCCTTACTACAGCGTGAGCGGCACCGTCGTCCACCCGCTGACCCGCCGGTTCGTGAGCAGCCTCTTTGTCGGGTACCGCCTCAACCTCTACACTGACGAGGATCCGGACCGGGAGGACGTGCTCTGGCGCGCAGGGGCCGGGCTCGCCTACCAGGCCCTGCCCTGGCTGGCCTTCCAGCTCGACTACCTCTACCAGAGCCTCAACTCCAACGTGGACACCGAGGATTATACGGACAACCGCGCCATGCTTTCGGTGACCCTTGCGCCCCGGCAGCCGGTGAAGCTGAACCGATAGATCAAAGATGACCCATCAACCCCCTCGCGGACATGGAGGTTCCATGAAGTCAACCAAAGGCCCCGGCCGATGCCTCTTCCTGCCGGTTCTTCTACTGCTGCTGATGTTTTGTTCCACGGCATCCTTTGCCATGGATGTCAAAGGGGTGATCGACGGCGACACCGTATGGACCATGGAAGACAGCCCCGTCAACATCACCGGGGACATCCTGGTGTCCCGGGGGGCGGCGCTGACCATCGCACCCGGCGTCGACGTGGTCTTCCAGCCCCGGGCCGGCACGGAGCGGGGCTGGTATCTGGCCGTGGAGGGCACCCTCGCTGCCCAGGGGGAGGAGGAGAGCCCCATCATCTTCACCGCCGCCGACCGGACCGCCCCCTGGGGGTCTATCGTATTTCGGGATTCCAGTGAAGACTGGGACCAGGAGCGGGGCGTGGGCTGCATCCTCTCGGGCTGCGTCATCGAATACGGCGGCAGCGACCCCGAGGGCGGCGCCATGGTCACCACCTACAACGCCATGCCCATGATCCGGGAAAACGCCGTCCGCTTCGGCAGCGCCGGCGGCATCGCCGCGTTCGCCACGGAGGAGGCCGTCTCCCTGAGCGGGAATATCCAGATCCGGGACAACCAGATCTACGGCAACGCCACCGGGCTGCTGATGTCCACCGAGGGCGGGGTGGTGGCGGGCAACTATTTCCTCAACAACGGCCGGGCCGTTGAAGTCCTGACCCGTTCCAACACCGTCGACCTCCAGTCCAACACCGTCGTGGGATCTTCCGGCGAGCTCTTCGGGGCCGGGGTCCTCCTGCAGCTGAACGAACCGGCCAACGGCATCACCAGCTACCGCTGGGAGCAGACCGGCGGCACCCCAGTCGTCATCGAGAACCCGGACAGCGCCCGGGCGTCTTTCACGGCGCCCGATCCCGGCGTCGGCATCGACACGCTCACCTTCTCGCTGACGGTCACCGGCCAGAGCGGCCTCCAATCCACGGAAACGGTCGCAATTACCGTCCAGGGCCTCAACGAGCCGCCCGTGGCCTCTGCCGGCGGCGACCTGAACGTCGAGCTGCCCGAGGAGCCTGAGGAGCCTGAGGAGCCCGAGGAGCCCGAGGAGCCGGACGACGAGGTCGAGGTCACCCTGAGCGGCACGGGATCCTACGATCCCTACATCGGCATCGCCGGATACCTCTGGGAGCAGACGGACGGCACCCCAGTGACCCTGGAGACCCCCGATGAGGTCGAGACCATCTTCATCGTGCCCGCATCGGTCCAGCCCGGCGACCGGATGACCTTCCAGCTCACGGTCACCGACCAGCTCGGGCTCCAGTCCACGGACACCGTCGATGTCATCTATTTCCGGGAGAACGTCTACCCCGTTGCCGCAGCCGGGGCGGATATCCGGACGCTTCTCGGGCAGATCGTCTCCCTCGACGGCTCCGGCTCGCGGGACCCCGACGGCGGCATCGTCGCCTACCTCTGGGAGCAGACCAGCGGCCCCGAGGTGGAGCTGCTCAACTTCTTTACGGCCCAGCCCGTCTTCGTGGCCCCGGTGGTCGAAGAGGGCGGCGCGACCCTGACCTTCCGGCTGCGGGTGCTTGACAACGGCGGGCTGCAGGACGACGACGAGGTCTCCGTGTTCGTCAGCGGGTCGACGGCCGCGGTGCCGGGGGAGGACCAGACGGTGTCGGCCGGCGAGGACGTGGCCCTGGACGGCAGCAGCTCCTTCGACCTCACGACCTCGGCCGACGTCGAGATCACGGCCAATCTCCTCCAGTCCGACAATGCGGAGGCAGGGCTGGTGGCCGTCACCGCCGCGGAGAACGCCCGCTACCAGCTCAAGGTCAGCGGCAATAACATCGTCTTTACGGATGCGCCGGGCTACGGCGCCTATCTTTTCGAATGGCCCGAGAACACCGCAAACCTCGACATGATGGACAACTGGTGGGGAACGGACGACCCGGCGGCGATCGAGGCGTTGATCTTCGACCAGAGCGACGACTTCTTCCTGCCCACGGTCGTCTACACGCCCTTCGCCGCTCAGGCCGTTGACGGGGCCGGGTCCGACCTGCCCTATCCCCCGATCGCCAACGCGGGGCCGGACATCGAGACATCGGTGGACCTGGGCGTGACCCTCGACGGCAGCGGCACCTACGACCCGGACGGCATCGCCGTCTACCAGTGGCGGCAGGTTGCGGGCACGGGGGTGGCCCTCCGGGATGCGGACCAGCCGGTGGCCCGGTTTGTGGCGCCGCCGGGCGGGGCGGACGGGCAGACCCTCCGGTTTACCCTGACGGTGAGCACCGGCGGCCCGTTTTCCCACACGGACGAAGCCGAGGTCACCATCCAGCCCGACGAGCCGGTCCCGGTGGTCGAGGTGGGGGAGGGCTGCTTTATTCAAACCGCGAACGCCGGAGGGCATACAGGAAAACACATGGACATGACAGTGATCACGGTAATCGGGGGGCTGGCACTCGGCCTCGTTCTGTGGAGGAGAAAGCGGACATCCCTCTGGATGGTCCTCCTGGCGGCGGCGCTCGTCTTTGCCGCCGCCGAGGCCCGGGCCGGCTTTTTCGCCGTCGGCGGCGGGAGCGGGGGAGATGCGGACAATTTCAACATCACCCTGGAAACCGGCGCCAAGGACATCTCGGCGGGCAATGTCGACCTCATGTTCGCCGTCGGCATCCCCTTTCTTCCCCACGGCGACGACAACCTGCCGGACAACACCATTGCATCGCCGTGCCCCAACGAGGACTGCCGGGACGCCGGGGACGAGCGGAAGGGGACAGAGGTCGGCTTCTACGGCAAACTGGGGGTCGAGCTCGGGGCTACCAACCTCTACCTCAACGCCATCGGCGGGTTCACGGTCTACACCGAGAGCCAGTTGAGCCAGTCTGAAGCCTCCGGCGCCTATTACGAGGAGTCCTCGGACACCACCCTCGAAGCCCTCTACGGCGCGGGGCTGAGCTATTTTCCGGAGAACCTCCCGTGGCCCCTGGTCTTCCAGGTGGACTATGATGTCACCCGGGGCGTCACGGGCACCGTCGGGTGGTACTGGTAGGGTGCTGGGGACGAACCTCCTGCAACGAGAGAAGGAAGCTGTGATGTAGTCCACTTTATTTGACGCCAATAGTCAATTGTTTGACGAACCGGCATTGTTGTAAGCTCCGGATAAACCCCCCGGCGGACCTGTTATTCCCCCGCCGGATCCAGAGTATTGAACACGACAAAGGCAAACCGCCCGAAAGGGCGGGGCGCAAAGCCTCTGGCCTAACCCCCGGGAACCCGGGATATGGCAGCAGGGCTGCCGGTTTGATCAAGCGAATCGCTTTGCTTCATCTCCTGTGGCCTTGCGACATCTGCAAGGCAAGGAGATGTTGCAATGAAACGATCCCCTGTTGTTCTGTCCGTTGACGTCAAGACCCCCGCAATCGTTCTGCTCCTGCTAACCCTCCTCATGGTGGTGCTCTCGTCCATGGCGGGCAGTGTCCGCGCCGCCCAGGTCGACCTGATCTGGGACCCGCCGGACGCGGCAGTCCCCTCCGGCTACAAGGTCTATTACGGCACCGCCAGCGGGGCCTACACAGCCAACGTCGATGCCGGGAATGCCACAAACTGCACCGTCAACGGCCTCGATGCGGGCAGGACCTATTACTTCGCCGCTACGGCATACTATCCTGACGGCTCCGAAAGCGGCTTCTCGAATGAGGCCGTCAAGTTTATCCCTGAAAATGATTCCGACGGCGACGGCATCCCGGACAGCGAGGAAACCACCCGCTACGACACGGATCCTAACGCCCCCGACACGGACGGCGACGACATCCCTGATGGGCAGGAATCGTTTCAGGACTCGTTTATGGACGGCTCAGGGAAGACCGAAATCATTATCGACAATACCGATGCTGGTTTCAGCTCAGGCCCTGCACCCTGGCCAACGTCGTCCTATTTACCCGGTGGTTATGAAGGCGCCTATCAATATTCCCCGCCCTCCGGGGGGAGCAATTGGGCGCGATGGACCTTTACAGTGCCGGCATCCGGGGAGTGCGATGTTTTCGCCCGATGGACGGCAGGCGAAAACCGCGCCACCGATGCCACATATACGATTATCAATGACGGCAGCCGGATGCCGGTTGCCGTTGACCAGACCATAGCCGGGGGCCAGTTCATATCCCTGGGCACCCATTGGCTCACGGAAGGGGCAGTGGCGGTCACCCTTGCCGACGCGCCGACCGGATATGTGATCGCGGACGCAATTATGATCGCTTGCGACACCACAGCAGATTCCGCAGATCCACCCAATATGGCGGAAATCATCATAGATAATGGAGATGAAGGGTTTTCGTCAGGACCCTCCGCGTGGCGCCGTTCATCTTTTGTATCCGGATATTACGGTTCGGACTACCAGTACGCCGACGACGCCTCCGATGGACAGTGGGCGACATGGTCATTTCAGATCCCGATATCCAGCCTCTTTGAAGTACAAGTCCGTTGGACCACATTCAGCAACCGATCCCCCGCTGCCGTCTATGAAATCGCGAACAGCGGTAATGAGATGTCGGCCATGGTCGATCAGACCGTAGGCGGCGGACAGTTCGCATCCCTTGGTACCTATTGGTTTGAGACGGGTTCGGTTAACGTGACGCTGAAGAGCACGGCATCGGGCTATGTGGTGGCGGACGCCATAAAAATCATCCCTCGATAGCAAACACGCAAGCAAGCGTTTGCCCCCAACATCGTTTGCAGCCATTATGGAAAACAAGGCACCAAATTCTCCATGCAGATCCAGTAGGCGGAGGGCTTTCGCCCTCTATCCTCTCACCCCACCGAAGATGCCATAGCAAAATCATCGGAAATGGTTCAAAGTATGCCCGACAAATGCATATTGTCGGAAATCTTTACGGTTTTGATTATTTTAAAATTAGCATTAAATATTAGTAAATTGAAGCTCAAGATGACATGAGTTACGGTTATGGGTGTTGGCATGCCTTACATTTGTGTGCCAGATACAACAGGCTGATGTCCAAAGGGAAAACAATACAAGTGATGATCACTGCCATCGCCCGTTAACTGAGTGCCTTTCTATAGGCAACAGCAAAAGACCTGGATCCATCGGCTTAACTATCTCGAGACGCTATCAATCCTCAGGCAAGAAGGTAGCGCCTGACGCCAAATCGATCAGATTCGTAATGCGATTACAAAGCGCAAAATGTTTGCTTCCATGCCAATTTATCTGTTTGGTGATTCCCTATGTCTCTTTTATGTGGCATCAAAATTGCTTATAATTTTAGCAGTATTTAAGTAAAATTCTTAGCCCATGGTTAAGAAAAGATGGCTTTACTGAAAAATAAAGAATATCGGTTTTGTCGACTCTGTATTCTTGTTTACCCAAAGGAGATCAAAATTGAAAAAAGTATTAATGCTATTTTGTCTGATGATTTCGTCTTTTGGGATTGTGGGGGGAGCAGGTGCAACCTCATATACGGATATATACAATGCAAACCATCTTTTTATGTCCGCCTGGGGCACAGAGGGTTCGGTTCGTTCAACGAGCTGGGAATTTAATATAACAGACCCTTCTAGCGGGAGTTTTGACCCACTTTTACAAGATGTGACATCGGCCACAGTTAAGCTGAACTTGGAAGATGAAAAGGATTGCTTTGGCTGGTGGGAAGTTGCGAGATTGAATGTTGGCGACAACAACTTTTGGTGGGAAGTAGACACTGGTGATATAAGCTTTTCGGTAGCTTCAATCATGCATCTAAGCGATTCTGGCAGGGTAGATGCTAAATTGACCGCCTCTTGGGGTGATTTTTATTTCAATTCTGCCATATTGACGGCTGAAGGTACAGATCCCTCTGGAGAATCACCGATTTCTGTCCCAGAGCCTGCCACAAGCTTTTTCATCGGTTTGGGCCTGCTGGGGGTGGCTGCCTACAGACGTACAAAAATGGCTTGAATCGAGCAGGTGGCCCCTTGTTTGTTGAGCCACTCGACTGTCATCGTTTGATTGGCCTGGCCCATAAAAAAAGCCCCTTGGCCGACAAATCCAAGGGGCTTTTTCAATACTTGCAATATGTGCAATCGGCTGGCAAGCCCCAATCCACCCACATCAGGCAGATCCGGAGCAATTGAATATCAAACGCCGGCACACAACTGACTTCAGGGCACGATAATCGTATCGTCCGCTTTCAGCTGAAGGTTCTGGGAGAGGTCCTTGCCGCCCACGATGCTTTTGTAGTTGATTCGGTACATCTTTTCCTCCCCGCCTTCGTTGCGCAGGAGGATGATCTCCTTCTTCGAGGCCCACTCGGTGAAGCCGCCGGCAATGGCAAAGGCCTGGAGCACGGTGAGGCGTTTGTTCAGGGGGTACTCCCCCGTGGTCTGAACCTCACCCAGGACGTAGAACATTTTGCTCTTGGGATCTTTTACAAACACCGTTACCATGGGGAACTCGATGTATTTTTTCAGGGCGGACTCGATGGTTTTGGAAAGCCCGACCGGCGGCAGGCCCGCGGCTTTGATGTCGTTCAGGAGAGGAAAGGAAATCATGCCGTCCTGCCGCACGACCACTTCTTCGCGGGAGAATGCTGGCTCCTCGTAGGTTGTGATCTCCAGGATGTCCCCGCTTCCGATGAGGTAGGGCCCCGCCCCGGCCTGCCCCGCAGGGCTTTCCAGCGGGCAAAATACCAGAGCAAACACCATCATCGACACCATCGCCGCTGCCGTCTTTTTCATCCTTAGCCTCCGTAGCATTGAATTCGTATTTTCAAATCCGGCCCCGGACAGGCCTGACCTTTCCATCCTGCCCCCGCGTCAGGCGCCGCCGTAATATTTCTCCTGGTATTTCCGATACCTGCCGTAGGATTGTGCGTATTTATCGACATTGTTGAGGACGGCTCCTAAAATTTTTTCGGTACCCATCCGCTTGACGAGCTCCTTGAGCTGGTCTTTTGGGGTGCCGTTGTGCTTCACCACCAGCAAGACGGCCTCCACGAACTGTGCCAGGGTGTTGCCCTCCGCGGTCATGGCCACCGGCGGCGTATCCAGGATGATGACCCGGTCTTTGTACCGCGCAGAGACCTCGATCAGCAGATCGGCCATCTTCCTGGAGGAGAGGAGCTCCGACGGGTTGGGCGGGAGCGCCCCGGCCGGCAGGATGGAAAGGCACCGCTCCCTCGTCCGCAAAAGCAGGTCCGACAGGGCCGTTCCCTGGGTAAGGAACTCGCTCAGGCCGGGCGGATCCGCAAAACCGAAAAGGGAATGAATCCCCGGCTTCCTCAGATCGCAGTCGATGAGCAGCACATGCCGGTCCAGCTCCTGGGCGATGCTTACCGCGAGGTTGGCGGAGATGAAGGACTTCCCCTCCCCCGGCAATGCACTGGTCACCGCCATGGGGCTGGGAATGACCCCGGCGGTCCGGTACAGGATCTGTGCCTTCAGCAGCTTGATCTGCTCTGCTTCGAAGGACTGCGGCGCCAGGAGCGAGACCAGGTTGGGGTGGATGCGTGCATCCCCAGCCTTTCCTTGGGGAAGCGGCATGCGCGGGATGGACGGTATTTTCTCCACGGACACCGCTGCCCTGCTGCGGCCGTCCGCCGGGAGAACACCGATTCGCCCGGACCCTCCCGCGTGGCTTTCTGGTGGCCCTTGGCCTTGCGGCAAACCCACCTCGACAGGCCTCCGCTTTCTAACCTTCAGGGAAACGGGAATCCCCCCCGGCGCTTCAGGCGGACGCTTCCTTGGAGCGCCGCCGGACTCCTTCTTATATCTTTCCAGTGCCTGGAATGTCTTTCCCAATGTGGATACTCCTGCTGCGTGGACAGCTGCCTCAAAAAGCGCTTTCTGCGTCAACGGCAACCGGTATTTTTAGGGATGGAAGGCAACGATATCGGCTTTTGATTCTTCTGCCATAACGCCATTCGATTTCATATCAACAATGTCACAAGAAGTTCCGAAGCAACCGGATGGCCTGCTCCGGCCCTTTCAGCGAGATGAAGGCGAAGCAGGCGCAGAGCGCCACCGCAAACATGACGGAACCGATCGACAGGACATTGTCGATCCGATGCCAAACCTTTTGCCGCGGCGAATAGATGGCGGGGACGGTGGCCAGCACCGGCAGCCCCAGTTCCATTTCAATCTCCTTGCTCTGGGTGACGGCGCCGTTGAAGAAGACGAACAAAAACACAATGCCGCCCCCAATTCCCAGCCCGGCCGCGATGGTCATGAGGAACAGCTTTTTCATGTCCGGCTCCGACGGTTTGTTCGGCAGCTTCGCCCGGTCGATGATCCGGAACTGCTCCCCTTTTTTGTTCTTCTCCAGGTTGACCGAGATCTGGGCCTGTATCTTGCGATCCAGCAGGGAGTTGTAGCTCATCTTGATATTCTCATAGTCCCGCTTGAGGGCCCCTAGCTCGTGCTCCTTCCGGGGCGTGTCGTCGACAAGCTTCTGGTAGCGCTCGATCTCTTTAACCAGCTGCGCCATCTCATTTTTCAGGCTTTCAATCTCGAGCTCGGTCTCCTGGCGCTGCTGCTTCAGCAGGCTTTGCCGCTGAAGCAGGTCCGGATGCATCGGGCGCCTGGGGGTGCTGCCGCCCGTACTCGGCGGGTTGGCGTCAAGCTCCTTTTCCAGTCTCTGGATCTTGCTCTTCAGCCGGATGATCTCGGGGTGAGCGTCGGTGTATCGGTCGCTCATCTCAGCAAGCTTCTGTTTCAGATGCTGCAGGTTGGCGTAGGGGTCTGCCGGGGCAGGCGACGACTCGCTCGCCCCATAGCCGGCAATGGCCTGGTGAATTACATTGGCTTCGGCCATTTGGGTGTCTATT
>CAJXSB010000141.1 GCA_913060435.1 uncultured Desulfococcus sp. | reverse complement strand
GAACCGGCGGCTCGTACAAGACCGGGTCGTCGGAGGGCGGAAGGATGACGGGTGTGCGGGGAGAAAGGGAGGAAACTGCGGAATCGAGGGGAGAAGCTTCGAAAGACCAGGCGTACGTGAGGGGAGCCGGGGCTGTCGATTGGGCATCGACTTTCCGTCTGCCGGAGGAAGCCGTTTTCAGACCTCCGTGTGTTCTCTCGATTTCGACGATGACCGGACGCTCGAATTCGACAGGCTCGACGGTCGATGGCGGGGCGACCGATTCTGGAATATCAACGATGGGTAGGCTTGGGACCGTCACGGGCGAATCTCTTTTCGGGATCGAAATCGCAGCCATGGCGTAGGAAAAATCCACCGACGGCGACAACGACGGCGAAAGGGGGGCGGGCCGTTTCACGCTGTCCGATTTCCGGCTGCGGGCTCCGGTGGCGGCAACGGGACGGTTTGAGGACGTCTCGGGAAAACGTTCTTGGGAAGGCGAAACCGCATCCATGCCTGCATGAAAATCCAGGATCGGCGACGACAGCGCCGAGAGGAATTCGGGGGGCTTCACCTTGCCCGCTTCCAAGCCGGCGCCGGCGACTTCGACCGGCGGAAGTCGGATGCTTTCCGCCGCAGGCGGAGGCGGCGTCGGCTCCATCGAAACCATGGGGAGCTCCCGAATCGCCGCCACCTCCACCTGTACCGCCTTCTCCGGCGCCGTCATCTCGGCAAGGCGGTAATTGCGCAGCAGCAGGACCATCCCGGCGTGAATCAGCACGGATGCTGCAAGATAAAACATCATGCTGCTTCGCTTCACCGCGGCTGCTCCCCGTTGGGGGTTTCCGGCGAAGCCGATTCCGGAGCTTCCTGTTTTTCCAATTCCAGGGCGGTTTCAAATTGCCCTTCGGCTTCCCGGAATTTGCCCATTCCCATGTAAAGCGTTCCGAGGTTGTTATGGATGTCGGGCCGCCCACCGGCCAGCGCCTCGGCCCTGCTCAAATATCGAAGCGCTTCTTCATACGAGTCTTTCCGGAAATAGAGCACGCCGATATTGTTGAGCGCATCCACATGGTCCGGCGCATTTGCCAGAAGGGTTTGGTAGGTGTTGACGGCGCTGTCCAGCCGGCCTTTGGCTGCCAGTATCTCGGCTTTCCGGAAGAGAGCGTCCCGGTTTCCGGGGTCCCTTTCCAATAGTGTTTCGTAAACTCCCAGGGCGGCTTCAGGGCCGCCCGTCTCCTTCACCGCCTGGGCCAGGCCCAAGAGGGCTGCTTCGTGATGGGGGTCTTGTTTCAATGCCTCTCGATAGGCCTCGGCTGCTTGAGAATATTCGCGCCGCGCTTCGAAGACGGTGCCCATGTTGAACCAGGCCTGGGCAAACCCCGGGTGCAGGTCTACGGCTTTGCGGAAGGACTCCAGGGCCAGGGAATCATCTCCCTCCTTGAAGTGAATCACCCCGATATTATTGTATGCCTGGGCGTTCACGGGATTCCGTTCCAAAGCTTTTTCGTAGTATTCCATGGCCTTGTGACGTTCGCCCCGCTTTTCGAAAAGAGCGCCCAGATTGTTGTAGACTTCCACAAACTCCGGCATGAGCTCGAGGGCTTTCCTGTAAAGTTGTTCCGCTTTTTCATCCTCGCCCCGGCGGTCGTACAGGGCGCCCAGGTTGAAGTAGGCCTCGGTAAGTTTGGGATTTTGCTCGACAGCCCGCCGGTACTGCGCCTCCGCCTCTTCCAGCCGCCCTAGAAGGTCATAGCAGACTGCCAGCTGAAAACGGACGTCTCCCCGGCCGGGGGAAATCGATTCGGCTCGGAGCAAATGCGCCAGCGCCCTTTGGAAGTCACCCTGATTTCTATGAATGATGCCCATTCCCAAGAGGGCATCCGCATTTTCCGGATTCGAGGCCAAAATCCTTTCGTATTCCGCCATGGCGTTGGCGATTCGGCCCGACGCGAACATCAGTTCGGCCAGCCGGAGTCTTGCGCCAAGATGTTCGGGGTCCTGTTCTAGTACGAGCTTGAATTCAGCCCTCGCCTCTGGGTTCAGGTGTTTCATCTTGTAGACCAATCCCAGCTCGTAGCGGGTGTCGACATCGCTGGGATCGAGCATCGCCGCTTCCCGGTAGTGTTTCATGGCCAGCTCCGACAGGCCGAGCCTGTATGCGGCCTTGGCCAGCGCAGCGTGAATCGCCGGATCTTTTTTCGGTGCGAGTTCCAGGGCCTGTTTATACTGACGCAGGGCATCCCAGTAATACTCCTGTCGGAAAAGGGCCGTGCCGAGGTTGTAGTGGTCTTTCCAACCAGGTCCCAAGGTGACGACGGTTTTCCACGCCTTTTCAGCCAATTGTGGCTTCCCTGCCGCCATGAAAAGGCCGCCTAGGTGTCGAAACGCCCTGATCTCCCCGGGATCAAGCTCGGCGGCGTTTTGAAATGCGGAAATGGCCTTCTCGTATCGCCGGCTTTTCATGTATGCCAGGCCAAGATTGACATGGGGAGCCGCGACGCCGGGCGTACGTTCGATTTGCTTTCTGAACGACTCAACAGCGGCGTCGAATTGGCCCATCTGCAATTGAGCAGCACCCAGCAGTCCGTAAATATGCTGCAATTCAGGATCTATCCGGGCGGCTTTTTCAAAATGGGAAGCAGCCGCTTCATATTGTTTCATCAGGTATTTCGTCCGCCCGAGATTGACATATGTGTCTGCCGTCCCCGCCAGTGCCGGCGGGCGAGAGTGTAAAAACAGCAAAATCGAGACGATAACGAAATTGACTATTTCTCTTCTCATCTCACTCTCCCGAGCCAATGAAAGCGCAGTCCATCGAGGCCTGTCTTTCTCAACCCTGTTTTCTCACGGTGACGAGTATCTTGCCCACACCCGCGCTTTTTGCGATATCCATGACGTTCACGACGCTGCCATGGGGGGCCATTGAATCGCCCCGGATGACCAGGGTCAGATTGCCTGCGGCCGATGCACTGCTCAGTTCGGCTTTCAAGTCCTCCAGCGCAACGGGACGGTCGGCGAGCAGCACCTGGCTGTCTGCCTTGATGTAGAGGACCAGGGTCTTTTCCTCCACCACCGGACGACCGGACGACGCGTCCGGCAAGGTCATCTCCAGGACCCTTTGGATTTCAAAGGTGCTTGTCAGCGCAAAAAATATCAGAAGGAGGAAGACCATGTCGATCATGGGGATCATGTCGATGACTTCGATGCTCTTTCTCCTCCGTTCGATCTTGCCGATGTATCCCCTGGCCACGTGGGCCTTGACGGCTGAATCAGCGGGAAAGAAGGGAATCAGCTCGGGAAGTTTCCCGGCTCGGGCCCAGGTCTTGCCGCCGTCGGACGAAACCATGTCCGACGCCTCCACCTGGTTTTGATGCACCCATGTCCTCAGGGTTTTCAGCGATGCCGCTTCCCGGAACGATTCACCCTTTCGGAGAATATATTTAGTCTTCATCATCGTCGTCCATTGCCAAAAGCCGCCTCTTGGCCAGTTGGCTGATCAACCATACCTTTGCCTTCTGCGCTTCGTTCAGAAGGCTGTCCACCCTGCCTTCAAAGTAGCGGTGCATGAAAAACGAAGGTATCGCCACGACCAGGCCCGCGGCGGTCGTAATCAGAGCGAGCCCGATGCCTTTTGCCAGAATGGACGGGTCCGGCACCCTCCCGCCGAGCCCCAGGGTGAAAAACACCTGGATCATGCCGATGACCGTTCCCAGAAGCCCCAGGAGCGGCGTGCCCCTGGCCAGCGTGTCGAGTCCGTTCAAATTCCGCTCCAAGGCGGGCACGATGCTGACGAGCAGCTCCTCGTCCATGACTTCCCGGCTCGAAGTCATCTCCTCCTCTATGCTTCTTTTGATATGGACGTTCTTTTGAAGCTCCTGCAGGGCGATCAGGTACAGCCGGGAGATGGCGCCCTTCGACTCCTCGCAGAGCAGGATCGCTTCGCCGAGCTTGTTGCCGACAATCAGCGGCTCCAACTTGTCGGTGAGCTTGCCGAAATTCCCCTTCACCTTCGCGTACTTGACAAGTCTTTCCAGGATGATCGCCAGTGCGAATATGGAACACAGGCAAATCGGAATCATCAAGAAGCCGCCTTTGAATAATATATCCATAAAGGACATGTTTTGGCCCTCGCAATATGATGTGTTTAATCAAAAAAGTATGCAAATCACAAAGGCGTGTCAAGCACGGGCGGGAGGTGATGGGAACCAAGGCGGACCTTGATGTGGCGAGCTTTTCTCGAGGCAGGTCATCGACCTGGCAAAACGGAGCTAAAAAAAATCCGGTTCCGATGGCGCCCAAAGCAACCTCGGTTCCAAGGGCTTGCATCGATAGTTTTTATGCTCCCGGATGATGAAAAAAGCCTGACTGTCGTCGATGCCGCTCTTCTTTTGTACGCTGTATTTAAAAATCACCACCGGTGCGGAAGCCACCGCCACCCGCACCGCCGCCGAACCCGCCGCCGCTGCGGAACCCGCCTCCACCGAATCCACCGGGAAAGAGGCCGCCGCCAAAATCCCGCGGGGTTCGCGGCCGGCGGAACTGCTGCTCCTGGTCGATACGGCCCCATACATCGCGGCCCGACGATCGACCGGACATCAACAACGCCAGCAAGGCCGCCAAATCGAACCCGCTTGGAAAGGTGGAATAGCCGGAGTCATAGCCTCTGCGTCGGTATTGCCTGCGAAGTTCTTCAAGCTCCTTGTAAGATTGCTGGTGCTGGCGCTCCTGGGATTGCAGGGTAGCGATTTCGGTTTCGATTTTCTCTTCTTCCTGCTGCAGATCGCGAATTTGAGTGACAATTACATCATCGTCGGGTTTGGGTGTCATCTTGGCTTGCATATAGAGATTGGCCAGAGAATCATCCTTAATTTCGGAGATCTGCAGTTCCATGGCTTGCCGGGACAGTTCGTCGGTGCCGGAAGAAAATTGGGAGCGTTGCTCCAGAAGGGATGCATGCTTCTCTTCCTCCTCTTCGATACGCCGCTCGATGTCATCCACCATTTTCTGTGCTTCTTCCAAAGCCTCCTTATACTGACGCATTTCCCCGGTGCCCAAGGCTTCGGCTTCCATTCGGCGTAGTTCCTGCTCCGCCTGGTCGGCAATCGCCTTTTGACGGGCGGCATGCTCGCGCAACCGCACCGGCAATTCCGTCAACATATAGTAGTTCGTGCGGGCATCGGCATAGTTGATCAATTTGGCCCCCCAGCCGTCCAGAGTGCGCGTCAGCCCCCTGCCGGCATAGTCCGGGGTCAGATAGCGGCGTTGCCACAGATACATGAACAGCGGATCCTCTCGGTACGATCTGCCCTTTTCCTTTTGGTCGGCTTCTGCCTGGGTAGCTTTGCTGTCGGCCCGCTCGGCCTTGGCCGTCATCTCGGCGACCAGCTTCTCCTGCGTTTGATAGGATTCCTGGCGGTGAAGCTGTGATTGGATTTCGGCGGCATGGTTATCGATCTGCTCGATCAATGCGTCGCGTTTTTGAATCGCCGGCTCCCGTTCGGTGCCCATTGATGACAATCGGGCAGATGACTGTTCGATGGCAGAATCCTGCGCCTGCAGGGCTTGTGCCCGGCGGTCGAGCAGTTTCAAGATGACCCGGTCGGTTTCATCCAGGTGGGTGACCACGCGATCCGCAGCCAATTCGTCCAGGCGGAAACGGGCAAGCTTGCGATAAGCATCGGCCATCCGGTTGCGGAGTTGAAGCAGCTGCTGATTGGCGGCCTCTTTGCGCTGATGCAGGCTGTCGAGGGCGGTACGGACGGTGTTGATATGCTGATTGATAATCGCAAATTGGTCCATTCCATTCATCATGGTCTCTTCTCTCCTACCAGTCGGTGATGGCCTTCCCCGTTGTCGAGATCGTGTATGTCGGGGTCAGGTAGCCGCGCTGCTTTCTTCCCACCGTCTTATCGTTCACGATGCCGTCATCCAGTTTGTCCTGTTTGACGCGCTCAAAGACCTGCGGATCGACGCGCAATCCCCAAGCGCTGACCGTGCGGACGGAGCCATCCTCCTCCGAGGTGATCGGCAGGCTCAGCCGCTGACCGCTCGGCGATATGGCTTCGACAATCAGGTAGTAGTTGCGTGCGGTGCCGCTATGGACCGGATAGCGCCACACACCGCTTGGCGTTTCCGGACGGGACACCACCTGGATGGTGTACTCCTGGTTCAACATATCATGGGCGGCCTGCAACGCCTGCCGGGCGCCATTGCTCTTTTCCGCGTCACCCGCCCGTACGGCTGACAAGGCATCGTTGTAAATGGCCTCGATCTTGTCCGCGGCACCTGGCTCACGGACCGCCTTCAGCGCCTCGGCACGCAGGGATTCGATCGCCTTGGACGTATCGGCCAGCTCTCTTTGCGTTCGCTCGACCGGCATGACAACCACGTATCGGTAAGCGAACCAAAAACCGACCAGAACAAGCAGCAGCACCGCGAAACGTTTGGTCCAGCGTCCCCGGTGGACGTATAGTCGCGCCAGCATTGTCTGCAGCCCTGCCGGAGGCGGCTGATAGGTGAAGCGATCCTCTCGCATGGCCTTTACACCTTCGGCAATGACCTCGTCTGAAACCGTCAACCCCTGATCGGCATATATCTTGCGCAGTTTCTCAATCAGCTCGGCTTCACGATTTTCGGATTGAAGCTCCCGATCGACAAGCGAACGCTCGTGGCGAAGGGTGTCGACGATGTCCATGGCCAACATCACTTCGGATAGCTCGATTTTTTCGGATGCCTGCTGATCAGCCATTTTCGTTCGCCGCTCCCGCGCGGGCCAGTTCGGCCAAACGCTGCTTGCTGGATTCCACGGCGGCGCTGATCTCCTGCTCGTTGCGCGTGGCCAGATCGCGCATCTCGGCGATCAGCGACCGGGATTTTTCCTGAAAATTGACCACCGAATCGACCAGCTTCTTGACCGACGCTGCCTTGATCGTCGGCCCATAGCCCGCCCGAAGGGCGTCTTCCTGGACCTTGCCCCCGACCTCGGCAATGGTTTCCAGGCTCTGGTTGACCCCCTCTTTCATGGCATCCAGCGTGCGGGTGCTTTCGTGCAATCCCTGCAGGCTGGTGAAAGAGGCGTTCAAGGCGGTGAACACGGACTCGTTGGTGCCGAAAAACGAGACCGCCTGGGAGTAAACCCGCTCCTTGACTTCGGTCGACTGGGCGAGCCGCGCCATCACCACCTCAGTGGTGTTGTAGCTGACCGACAGGTTCTCGGCCAGGTCCTTGACGATTTGATAGCGCTTGTCTTCGTCCTGAAGCTCCCGCAGGCGCTGGTCCCGATCCAGCTCCAGGCGGGCGGTCTGTTCGCGGTTTTCACCCGTGTCTTCTTCCACGGCTTTGGATGCCGACGCCAGTCGCGATTTGGCGCCTTCAACTTCCCCTCCGGCTTTTTTCAGGAGTTGGAAGGCCAGGACCTGGGCCTCCTTGAGGGCCACGCGAAAATCCTTGTACGACTCTAATATGGTTGTTTCCCGATCGATCTGGTCCTTGGTGTCAGCCGAGACGTCGAGATAGGTATCCTTGATCTTGCTGAAGCGATTCGGGATGTCGCCACGGGTGAGCTTCATCCAGGCATTCTGCAGCCGTTCCAACGTCGAGATTTTGCCGTCGTCAAGCTGATCCACCATCGACTTGGCATCATCGCGAATGCTATTGAACGCCTCGGTGATCTTCTCGTAGCGCTCTCCGACCTTCATCTGCGTGATCTGCTCCCGGACGACTTCGTTGAACACGCTGGTGTGACTCAGGGTGCGGGCAATGGCCAGGGACTTCTCTTCATCGAGGTCGCTGACCTGCTCGATCAACGCCGTTATGGGGGCCTCGTCCGGTCTGGCAGGCATCAGGCCGAGATCGCGCAGGCTGTTGACCGCCTTGTCCAGGTACTTCAATGGGGTACTGACGATGGTGGTGGGGCTCATGTTCACCTCATTTCGTATAATTAAATTCCGGACGCGGGGTGCAGCCCGGCAGGGCCGACCCCGCGCAATTTCTATACGACGATTATTGGGTTCCCGCCGGACTTGTCATCTTTTCCATCGCATTGTCCAGGCTGAAGCTGGCGGCCTTCATGCGCGGCGGGTATTCCTGAAAAGTGGCAAGGAAATTCCCCACAAAGGCTTGGGCTGGAACCAGCAGGAAGGCGCGATCCAGCAGCCAATCAAAATAGGTGTTGGAGGTGATGGTGGCCCGCTCGTAAGGATCGCGGCGCAGGTTCTCGATCAACGGCACCCGCAACGGCACGAAGGGTTCCATCCAGACGCGGAACGTTCCCATCGCCTTTTGTTCCATGAAGATCATCTTCCAGTCTTCATAGCGCAGCGCGGTCAAATCGCCGTCATCGGAGAAATAGAAGATTTCCTTGCGCGGGCTGGGGACATTGTCCGGATCCTTGAGGTGCCCGGTGATGTCGTAGCCGTCAAGGTGGACCGTGTACTTGCGTCCGAGGGCCTTGGAGGTGTAACCGTCGAGCAGATCATCCTTGATGTCCTTTTTGCCGGCAGCTGCCAGGAAGGTCGGCATCCAGTCCATGTGATGCACGATACCGTTGCTGACCGAGCCCGGCTTGATCATACCGGGCCAACGCACCGCACAGGGTACGCGCCAGCCGCCTTCCCAATTGGTGTTTTTCTCGCCGCGGAAGGGCGTGGCCGCTGCATCGGGCCATGTGTTGTAGTGTGGGCCGTTATCGGTCGAATAATGGACAATGGTGTTGTCGGCGACGCCCAGCTCGTCGAGCAGCTTGAGGAATTTGCCGATGTGCATGTCATGTTCGACCATGCCGTCTGCGTACTCACCCTGCCCCGAGATGCCCCGAAGCTCCGGCTTGACGTGGGTGCGAAAGTGCATGCGGGTGCCGTTCCACCACACGAACCAGGGCTTGCCGGCGTCATGCTGTTCTTTAATGAAGGCAACCGCGCGGTCCGAGGTCTCGTCATCAACGGTTTCCATGCGTTTTTTGGTCAAGGGCCCGGTATCCTCGATTTTCTGGGTGCCATCCGCCTGGGCCCAGGAGTGAATCACGCCCCGGGGGCCGAACTTCTCTCGGAAGGTTTTGCCGTCGGCCATCACCATTTCACCCGGGTAGTCCTCATTTTCCGGTTCCTCTTCAGCGTTCAGATGGTAGAGGTTGCCGAAAAACTCGTCAAAACCGTGATTGGTGGGAAGGTGCTCATCGCGATCGCCGAAGTGGTTCTTGCCGAATTGGCCGGTGGCATACCCCTGGTCCTTTAGCAGCACGGCGATCGTGGGATCCAGGACGTTGATGCCTTCTTTGGCACCGGGAAGCCCAACCTTTGATAATCCCGTTCGGAACACGCTCTGGCCCAGCATAAAGGAGGCGCGCCCCGCGGTGCAGGACTGCTCGCCGTAATAGTCGGTGAAGAGGATGCCCTCCCTGGCAATGCGATCGATGTTGGGCGTTTTGTAGCCGACCAGGCCGCGGGTATAAGCGCTGATGTTGCTCTGACCGACGTCATCGCCCCAGATCACCAATATGTTGGGTTTACTCTGTGCCGATGACGGCAAAGCAAAACCAACTACGGCCACGATGATGATGAAGGGTATCAGTATGAATCTGCCACGGGTTCTTTTCATTCTTTCCTCCTTTCTGGTTTGTGGGCCCGAGTCAAGGCTGGGCGTATGGGATCGTTGGCTCTCATCTGTTCAATCTCAAGATCGATCTCATCTTCCACGACAGCACCACTGCATCCTCCTCAACCAACCGGAAAGATAAAAGCACGGATGAAATCGATCGGTCCAAAATCCATGAAGCCAAACGATACGACGACATATGGGTGCTTAAAACCAACTACGGTACCATCAGACTGGAAAACACTGCATGCGGTTACAGAGGCCTGATGTTGATGGAGTGCTGCTTTCAATCCCTTATCGGAATAGCAGAAACCGGTAACGCATTACATCGTTGAGAGAATTCGAGGGCGCCCTGAAAGAGTAAATATAGACAGCAATGGATACGAAGATTGAGTTGGAGAAAGGAAACAAAAATTACAAAAAGACCTATTGCCACAAAATTCAGTTGGATTTTTCCGGCTGCCAGGTGACATGAGCGATTAAGCGAACCATATCTTCCAGCA
>CAJXSB010000140.1 GCA_913060435.1 uncultured Desulfococcus sp. | reverse complement strand
CCGGCCGGGTCGCCCTGGCCGATCCCAAGCGTTTTAAGGCCTTCAACAAGACGGTTATGGACAGATTCCGGTCGGCGGTCAAAGAGGCGCCGCTGGGGCTCACCGTCAACGGCACCGCCGGCGTGGTGGTGGCCACCCAGAACTTCGGGGTGCTGCCCACCCGGAACTGGCGTCAGGGCACATTCGACGGGTGGGAAACGATCCAGGGCGAGGTGCTTACCAAGCGGTTTCTCGTGAAAAACAGCGCCTGCTACAGCTGTCCCATCGGATGCGGCCGGCGGACGCGGGTCGATGACCCCCGGTTCGCGGGGGAAGGGGAGGGTCCCGAATACGAGACCATCTACGCCCTGGGATCCAACTGCATGGTCGACAGCCTTGCTGCCATTACCAAGGCCAATTATCTCTGCAACGAGCTGGGCATGGACACCATCACCATGGGCGCCACCATTGCCTGCGCCATGGAGCTGGCCGAGCATGGATGGCTGACATCGGAAGCGGTCGGCCGCACCCTCGAGTGGGGGGATGCCGAGGCACTGGTGGCACTGACCCGCATGACCGGGCTGCGCGAAGGATTCGGGGATCAACTGGCCGAGGGCAGCTTTCGGCTGGCGGCGCGATACGGCCATCCAGAAGTCGCCATGACCAGCAAGAAACAGGAATTTCCCGGTTACGAACCCCGCGGCGCCCAGGCCATGGGGCTTGCCTACGCCACCTCGCCCATCGGCGGCTCCCACATGCGGGGCGACCCCGCCTACCCGGAACTCTTTGGCATTCCCGAGGCAATCGACCCCCATGAGTGGCGGGGAAAGGCTGCTGTCACCCGTGCGTTCCAGGACCTCTCGGCCATTATCGACGCGTCCGGGCTCTGCATCTTCTTCGCCGTTCGGAACCTGGCGGCCAAAACCCTCGACGTTCCGCCCACGGGTATCCTGGAATACCTCAACGCCGCCACCGGCGCCGGCTACACCCTCGAAACGCTGATGGCGGCGGGGGGGCGCATCATCACCGCCGAGCGCCTTTTCCTGGCCCGGGCCGGATTCACCCGCAAAGACGACAGCCTGCCGCGGCGACTGACCGAGACGCCGGCGCCCACAGGGCCTGCCAGGGGCCAGGTGTGCCATCTGGAGAAAATGCTCGACGAATACTACGCCCTTCGCGGGTGGACCTCCGACGGCATTCCAGGAAAGGCCCTGCTCGAGCGCCTTGGCCTGGCCTGAAGGACGGCGCTTCATGGAGATCCGCATCCGTATCTACGGCGATCTGAGGAAATTCGTTCGGAGCGGCAGGAGAAGTGTCGCCCTTGAGTTGCCCTCCGGTGCCACGGTGGGCGACGCCGTCAAGGCAGTCGGGATACCACCGGAGGCGCCGCGGGTCACCCTGCTGGGCGGACGCCGGGCCCCCGACGCCGCCGCCCTTAACCCCGATTTGGAACTCGTGCTCTTTTCTCCGGTGGCGGGGGGATAGAGGAAATGGACTGACGGCAGGAAAGGAAGCCCGGCGGATCCCCGGTCAGCGGTGTCGGGACGAAGGCCATGGATGTTTGCCTGGCCTTGGATAAAAGACTATAGCTTTTTTTATTGATTTTTCTGGCTGAATTCTTTATGATGCCCGACGAAGAATATAGAAGAAGACTATGAAGGCGGTTCAGGGGCCCAGCACGGGACAAGTGCGCGGGGGCTTGAATTGGCATTAGTTATGTTGACGCTCCCTATCCTTTTTGAGATAGCGGGGCGTTTCTGTTTTTTTGGGGAATGTGCCGGCGGCGGCTTACGGGGCGGGCGGCGCGATGGCGCAGCGATATGCTGCGGATCGAAATGGGGTGGCATATGGGAGCCGAAAAAATTCTGGATACGATATGCAGCGGTATCGGAATGGTGGGAAAAAGAGCGGGTGTGGCGCTTCTGTTGCTGGCGCTTTTCCTGCCGCAGGTGCTTTGTGCGGAGATCTATTTCTGGGTCGACGACGATGGGGTCAAGCATTTCGCCAACAGCCGTACGGCCGTGGAAAACGGGCCGGGGACGGCCGCCGTGTCCCGGTCGGGCGAAATCGAATACGACGCCGTCGCCGATCAGGCCCGGCAGCAAGAATATGAGCGCTGGCGGCGGCAGAAGGCCGCGGGAGGTCGATATCGTGCGGCATCGGAAACTTCGAGCGATTCCCGGAGCGATACGGCCGAAGATGAATCACGCCCGCCCCGCTTCCGGGTCGTTTCAACGGGCATCTACGAGGTCTCCGGATACAAGGTCAACGTAACCGGGCATCAGCGGGGCAGGCAGCTCCAGCTGCGCGGGCGGGTCAGCTACGGGCCCCGCTGTGAACGGCTGCGCATCGACATGAAGCTGCGGAACCGGGACGGTGACACGATCTCCGTCAGGGCCCATGTGGCCGATGTCGGCGGCCCCCGCTCCGGGCTGATCCGGGAGGATCAGGAGATCCGGAAGTTCGAGTCGCGGGTGACGGACACCTGGCATGTCGTGGACATGTACGTGAGCTGTGCGGCACGGTGAGCCCACAGCGGCATACCGTTATCGGCACAGGTCGTCGTAGCAGGTGTTGACGTCGGCGCGGGCCGCCTGGAAGCAGGTGACGTTGGCGCATTCCCGCAGCGCCGTCTTGTCGATGCTCCTCGAGATCCACCGTTCATTGCAGTCGACCAGGCAGTCATAATAGGCCTCGATGGCGCTGATCCCGCAGGCGACATACCCGGGGTCATCGCAGCAGCGGTCGATCAGGCCGTCGGTGATGATGACGCCCAGATACCCGGCGTAGTCGAGGGCGCACCCGGAATAATTGCCATGGGTTTCACAATTGAGGTCCTGATACTTCTGCACCATCTGACCGAATTTTTCCCGGTACTCGGCCCTTAGCCTGGCACAGTCCTTGGGTTCGAACGGCCTGACCTCGAGCCCGAGGGACGCTGTGTCGCTCGATCCCAGGCTGTCGGTTACGGTGACCTGGATCGTATAGCGGCCTTCTTCGGCATAGGCATGCGCTAGCGTTGCCGGTGGGAGGTCGACGCGGATGGTTTCCGTCGCGGCACCGTCCCCCCAGTCGAAGGTGACGTCAAACGGCGGAAATCCCCCGATGATGGTGACGCTCCAGACCGTCGACAGCTGCACCGTGACCGCGGTAGGGCCCGACAGGTTGATGGCCAGCCCTCCCCATCCGGGAACCGCGTCCGGGTCGGGGTAGACCACCAGGCCGAAATCCCGCTGTTCTACCGGGTCGAAAAGGTCCGCCACCCGAGCCTCGATGTTGACATAGCCCCCCCTTGGGGTGATGCTGCCCGGTGGATTGACGTGTCGCCGGTCGTGGGTGGTGTTCTCGACATCCGGATCGTCTGGGGCTTCCCAGATGACGGGCAGGGCCTGGCCGACAAAGGTACAGACGGCTTTCTGCACGGAATCGACAAAGAGTGCGGGCACGGTCTCGAGGTCGTGGCGGAAATCCCAGAAATCATCCTGCACGGGGATCAGCCAGAGGTAGCCCTGGGCATCGCCCCCGGCCCAGCTCCCTTCCACAACGACCACCTGCAGGACCTGCCCCTGGGGGACGAGCCCCTGGGGGTTGGGGGCCTCGGTGACCGTCTGGCCCGGGGCGATGCCGCCGCCGAATGCATCGCCGCCCTCACTGAATCCGATGATATACGGAAATTCCCGGGGCGGCGTGCGGAGCGCCTCCGTGGTCGCGATAAAGTTCCGGGGGGTGAAAAGGGGGTTGGCCGCGCCGTTCGGCAGGATCGGGGTGCGCCGGTGGGGCTGGAGCGGGAGCTGGCCCAGGTTGGCATACTCCGAGAGCGCCTGGTTGTAGGCCGCGAGCTTCTCCTCGGTGTCGATGATGGCGCCGACCGGCAGATCCGGCGCGCTGACGGCCGCATAGAAGTTGCCCCTTCCCATGATCGGCGTCGGCAGGATAAACCGCGAATCGATCCAGTCCCACTCGCCGTCGGCATCCGCCACGATGGCGTACACCAGGGTCATGCCCCAGGGGTTCTGGATGGGGGCGACATGTCCGGCCCCCCCCGTTCTCTCGATCATGGGAAGGGTCTTCAGGGCGGTGCCGGCGGTCCCGGGGGGAACGCCGGGATTCCAGGGGGCGATGCGTGACGGCGGATAATAGACCCCCCAGCTGGGAATTGAGAAGGATTGCGGCAGATCGAAATCGAATACGTTTGGAAACGGGATCGGGTGAATGTTCGGCGGCTGGACATAGGGTCCGGTGCCGGCGGGCGGCCCCACCCCGAAGACCCTCCGCGTGTCGTCCAGCCGGCCGAAATCGATCACCACGTCATCCACCACGACGTCAATATAGGGCTTGGCATTGATGAACGCATCGGCATAGACCGGCTCATCGGGCGCGGCCAGGGTCGGCACGCCGTCGAGCAGCGTGCTGCCGTCACTGTTCAACTGAAAGCCGACCACCCACTTCCCGGCAGAATATCGAAGATAAGTGGCCGCGTCGATGGATGAGACAAATAGATCCTGGGGCAGCGCCACGATTTTTTCGTGACCCCGCAGCGTCAGGGGCTCCTCGGCGATCACGACGCCGCTGTCACTATAGGCGGTCAAGGTGACGGAGGTCGTACTCTCCTCGGCGTTGACGAATGCGATGCCCGTCCAACCGTTTTTCTCGAGCCTGGAGAAGATGCCGTCCTTGCGGCCGATCCCGACCACGGCATAGCCTGCCAGCTGGCGGCCGTCCAGGGTGCCGAACAGCTCGATGCCGGCAAGGGGGATGGGCGACGTCATCCGCAGCCATGCGGTCTGGGCCGGCAGATTCATATGGGCCGCATCGGCGACAAAACTGCTGTCCGGGGCGATCTGGATGGACTGGACGGGCAGGGAATCGCCGCTTTCCGTATAGGGGATGATGGCGGCATTGACGGCGGCCACAGAGGGGTTGTAGGCGGCAATGCCGGTCCACCAGACATCGCTGCTGACGATGTGGGGATAATCGAGCTGCGTGTCGGTGTCGTCCTTCAGCAGGATGCCCCCCAGGTAGCTTCTGCCGCTGGCAGGCATGCTGCCGAAAAGCTCGATGCCGATGACTCCTTCGGCGCCCGTGAGGGTCGCGCACCGGATTTCGGGCTTCGGCTGCCCCGCAAAGAGGCTGCGGATGGTGAAGACCCGGTGCTCATAGGCGGCCAGGGTGACCGGGAGGGTCTGGCCGGTATTGAATGCAAGGGTGAGGTTCCTGGGGCCGGAGGTGGTGTTGAGAAGGCTGATGCCCGTCCACCAGTTGGCGTTCGAAGCAATATGGGGGATGTAGAGCTGGCCGGTGTTGATGTCGGAAACCGCCGGTACGGCTGCACGCCATTTTCCCGGGGTGAAGAATTTCGTATAGCCGCAGACATCCTCGCTCCCCGTCTCCAGGATGATGTAGCCGATGCTTCCCGGATCGGTGAAGGCGTCTGCAATGGCCATTTCCTGCCGGGCGTGGGGCGGCAGCATGATGGAAAGGGACCGGGATACCCGCTCTCCGGCGCTGTTGTATGGCGTCAGGATACCCGTCAGGCTCTTCTGGCTGCTGGTGTTGATGACGCAGATCTCGGACTGCCAGTGGACGCCGCTGGCAATGTGGGGAAAATAGAGGTCCCCCCACCCATCACCGCAGAAGAACAGAAAAAGGATCACTATTGCACATCGAAGTAAATGCTTCATGTATCCTCCCGCTTGATTGCCTAACGGCTCTTGCATGAATTGAACGACCTTTGCTGGATCGCGCTGATCAGGAATGTGCAGAGGACGGATGCAGAGACAGCCATATATGCAAATGCAGTTGCCTTTCTAAATACTGTCGTTGTTTATCGCGATATTGTCAATAAGAAAACATCCTCATTTGCGTGGTTAATTTTCCCGATTACAAGCGTTTATTTTTCACCTGTATTGGCGGCGTAATGTCGCGACTCGAAAAAGGTTTGCTCCCACTCCGAGGCGAAGAATCAAGCGCCGCAGCGATTTCAACAGATAGACTGGAGCACCCATCGCCGACCGGGAGAATCTCCCAGGTGAAATGGGTCAATCACCTATAGACAATAGAATATAACTCTGACATCTAAAAACGGATACACAGACCAGGATCGCGGCGAAAACATGGCTGCACGCGATTTCCCGATCAGCAAACACGATGCATCAGCGCCGGAGGTCATCCGGCCGATCGCTGTGGGAGGTGCGCTCTGCCAGCGTTTCTGCCTGGATTCCAAAAAGGAGAAACTTATGGGCGTCATGAACCAGCGAGCGTTCACCCGCAACAACTTCCGCGCGCCGATCCATTTTTCCGACCCTGCGGCGGCGGATTACCAGGAAGGCGAAATGGTCAACAGCAGCGTCGGTGGCATGGCCTTTATCGCGGAGCAGCAATTGAAGCCGGGCGACGGCATCCTGATCCAGATCGTCGACATGGCTCCGGACCCCTACTGGCTGGAGGCCCGCCGTGACTATTTGGCCGAAGTTCGGTGGTGTGAAAAACAATACGACGCGCCCGCGTCAGCCTATCAGGTGGGGGTCCGATTCATGGTGGAGACCTGCCGGCTGTGCGATGCGACGATTTACCACGCTTCGGCCGACGACGAACACATTTGTGCGCATTGCCGCAAACGGATATGCTCCCTGTCCGACGGCACCATCAAGGAGTGTATTGAAAGATTTTTGATGGGAAATGTTATCTAAATGCCCTGGTTCGTAATCTCCATGTAACAGCAGCCATCTATATTATTAAGGCCGGACCAATCCGCCGGCGTTGACAAAGCCGATCGTGTCGTCTTCGATCATCCATTCTTGTGGATCCAGCGCCTGCGGGCGGGACCCAGCAGTACCCCTAAGTCCTGCCGCGAGATCTGAAGGGCCATGCGGCGAGAGAGATGAAACCTCGCCGCAACAGGCCGATTGCGCGGTGATGATAATAGCGTTTTTCTCAGGCGTTGCGCATTCTCAGATACGTCAAGATTGAAGCACCCACCATGGGAACCACGCCGAGAAAGATCAGGATCATGTGGGAGGGCATGCTGATCCACTCCATCAGGCGGATCCGCTCCTGCCCCATGAATTCGAGGCTCCTGGCGTGCCAGTAGCCGTGTTCCAGCACATCCCAGATCTGCAGGATCCCTTCGGGAAAGAGGTTGGTGACGACCATCAGGGCCAGACCGATATTCATTCCCCAGAAAGAGATTTTGATCAGCTTTTCGGGAAGAACCCACTGCGCATCGGTCAGCACATGGCGAAGCCCCATGACCAAGAGGGCCATGGCCAGCATGCCGAAAGCGCCCAGAAGCGCCGCGTGGCCATGGTTGAGGGTCAGGATGGTGCCCGCTTCGAAATAGCTGACCACCGGCATGTTGATCAGGAACCCGAATTCAGGGCAGGCGCTACGCCGCGGTAAAGAAGCCATAGCCAGAAGCTGAAGCCGGCCACGTAGGCGGTGGCGATCCAGAAGGTGGCCAGCTGAAGGTGCCAGGTCCTCAGGATGTTGCTCGGCAGGAGCTACGCCAGGTCGATGCCGTAGAAATCTCCGGGGTCGGCCCGGTAGTGCCCCAGGGCTCCCCCGATCAGGACCTGGGCCAGAAAGAGGAGTGCGACCACGGCGAAGTACTTGATGGTCGCTTTCTGTCCCGCCGTCACCTCGCCGGCGAGCAGATGCGGGTAGCCGCCCTCGGGCCCGCCCTTCCAGCCGAGGTAGTCGAATTTGCCGACGGCCACCAGCACCAGCGCCAGACCGGCCAGAAGCATGTCTGCGTTATGACATTGCCGCATACCAACACAATGCCGGTTCTTTTATTTTTCCATGCTGATTTTCCTCAAATGGGGGGAGCGATGGTCACGACGATTCGCATATTTGTCTCGGCCTTCACCCCGTGGGGCTCCCGGATCTCCGAAATCAGGATATCTCCTTTCTCGGCAGGGATCTTGACATCTCCCTCACCGAGAAAGTAGCCGCTTCCCTCCACCACCTGAATGGACAATTCTCCATCGAGATCATGGGAGTGAACCGGGAAGGTCACGCCTGCCTCGAGATTGAAATTAATAATTTTGAAAAATTCAGAATCCTCAACCAGGAAAAACCGCTTCATTGCGCCAGGTGTAAATTCATTTGTCTCGCTTAATTTTTTCACTTTCATGATATTCCTCCGTTACTTTTTCCTTCAGCTCCAGGTTGCTTGCCCAGGAGCTTTCTGCTGAAAGGTTTAGGCGATTTGTCGCGTTGTGTCTTTGCGCAGGCGCAAATAGGAGATATGGAGGTGTAAACAATCGGCTCCGATTTGAGACTACCACCCTGCAGGCGGTAGAGGTTTTACTTTCATTTTTTTCTTGGTGCGTGTATCCTTTCCAATTATTGGTCGGTTCATTGCCTTGGACACAACCCATCCGTGGCTGCATCCCCTGCTATCCTGAACACAATCTTTGCTTTTTTGTCTCCTCCATGAAGCTTAAATACACATGAATATAACAGATGCCAAGTTGAATAGAGACACCGATGTCGACAGCCGCCTGCAATTCGAACAGATGATTTCGAATCTGTCGGCGCGCTTCATCCATCTGCCGCCGGACCAGCTCGACAGCGAAATAGAGCGGGCCCTGAGAATGCTGTTGGATTTTTTCGAGGTCGACCGTTGCGGCTTGCTCCGCATCATGCCGGACAAGGAGACATGGGAAGTCACTCATGTCGTTTTTCTGGAGAATATCCAGCATATTCCCGTCGGTACCCAACTGCCCTGTTCGATTAACCCATGGGCCTTCGACAAGCTCGCAAACAAAGGCGAGGTGGTTTCCTTCACGCGAAGGGACGACATGCCGGATGATGCAGCGGTGGACAAGCAGACCTGGAGGGATTGGGGGATACGCTCCAATCTCGTTATTCCGGTGTTCAACAGTGAAACCGTTGTTCACGTCATTGCCATCAATGCCGTGCAAAAAGAACGTACATGGCCCGACGTGTTCATCCCCCGATTGAAGCTGCTCGGGGAGATTTTCGCCAATGCCCTGGAGCGGCGGAAAACGGACCAGGCGCTGCGCGACAGCGAGGAGCGGCTTAGTCTTGCCGCATCGTCCGCAGAGGCGGGTCTGGGGGGCATCCGCACCGATACCGGCCACCTCTGGGCCACTGACAAGTTGCGGGAAATATTGCAGCTGCCCATGGGGGAGGAATTAAGCTTCGAGCGGTTTCTGGAAGTGGTCCATCCGGACGATCGCGACAGCGCCAGGGAAACGCTGTCGAGATGCCTGGAGACACGCGATATCGTCGAACTAGAGTACCGGATCGTGGCGGCCGACGGGAACGTGCGCTGGATCGTGTCCAAGGGACGCTCCTACCCGGCCTCGTCGGGACAGCCCGAGCGCGTGATGGGGGTTGCCGTCGACATCACACGGCGCAAAAATATGGAGGAGAGGATCAATCGGCAGCTTGCGGAAATTCAGCAGCTGAAGCGTCAATTGCAGCAGGAAAACATCTACCTGCGTGATGAGATCCGGGTCCATCACGACCATGAGGGGATCATCGCCAGGAGCAAGGCCATGAAGCAGATTCTCTTCCAGGTGGAACAGGTGGCGGCCACCGATGCCACCGTTCTCATTTCAGGTGAAACCGGCACGGGAAAGGAGCTTCTGGCGCATCGCATCCACGCTCTCAGCAACCGTAAAGAGAGAATGCTCATTGCTATCAACTGTGCGGCCCTGCCGCCCACCCTCATAGAAAGCGAGCTGTTTGGCCGGGAGAAAGGCGCCTACACCGGGGCGCTCACCCGGATGGCGGGCCGTTTCGAGGTGGCCGATCGATCTACGCTCTTTCTGGACGAGATCGGCGAGCTGTCCCTCGACCTGCAGTCCAAGCTGCTGCGCGTACTGGAAGAGGGGCGCTTCGAGCGCCTGGGCTCCACCAAATCCCGGAAAGTCGATGTCCGTATCATCGCCGCCACCAATCGAGACCTTGCTCAGGAAGTCGCGGCAGGGCGTTTCCGCAGCGATCTTTTCTATCGGCTGAATGTCTTTCCTATTTCCATACCGCCCCTCCGGGAGCGCCCCGAGGATATTCCTCCTCTGGTATGGATGTTTGTCAAGCAATACGAGAAGAAATTGGGCAAAAGGATCGACAGCATT
>CAJXSB010000139.1 GCA_913060435.1 uncultured Desulfococcus sp. | reverse complement strand
TGCCCCCGACATACTCCCTCAGGATCGGGATATTGAAGCCGATGAAGCTGTTGGGGTTGCTGATCTCGTGGGCGACGCTCGACACCAGGAGGCCGAGGGCGGCCAGCTTTTCGCTCTGGATGAGCTGACGCTCCATGATCCGCTCTTCGGTAATGTCGCTGATTCGCATGAGGATATTGCTGCTGCGGTTGCCTTCCCTGGCCACGGGATAGAGGAAGACCTGCTCGAGCCGATCACGCTCCATGAATCCGCTGCGTTCGAACATGACACTCTCCCCCAATGCGACTCCCTCGGGAACTTTGCATCCGGCGCAGGGCGCAGCGCTTTCCATCAGTCGCGCATGGCACTTCGCGCCGACGATGGCCTGGCTGTCATCAAGGCCGTAATAGCGGGCTGCGCTTTGGTTGATCATCTTGATGGTCAGGTCGTCTTCCATCAGCACCAGCGGGTCCGAGATGGCGTCGAAGACGGATTGGAGATCTGATTTGATAAGATGCAGACGAAGTTGAGCCAGCCTCCGCTCCCGGATTTCCCTCTTGAGGGCGTTGTTGGCTTTTATGAGACTCTCGGTTCTTTTGGCGACCCGCTGTTCGAGCTCCCTGGAGAGAGCGGCGTTGACGGAAAGCTCACGGTAGAGATTTTCCTCGATCCGCCGGCAGTTTTCGATATGCCGGATAAGGGTCCGGAAAAGACCAAAGTAAAGCACGGGAGACATCAGGGTGACCAGCAGGAGGGCATCCATCGAAGCGTTCAACCATAGCGGGAGGGGGGCAAAGAGGTGCAGCAGCCCCATCACCGCCAGCTCGCAGAGGATGATGCTGAACGTGACAAGGACCAGCAGACGCATCTGGGCCGCCATGGGAGATTGGCCCAGGAGGGAAGAGGCCGGACGCGAATCAACGACCTCGTTTTTCCGGGAACTTGGTGTTGCGGGGGTATCATTTTCCATGAGATATACTTTTTCTCGCACGATGCGGCATGCCAAGGGGATCGTCTTTGAAACCCTATTGAATTTATCCCGGACCTGCTATAGGATTTGCAGCGATGCAGGTGCCGGCAGGAAGATACCGATAATTACTTTATATTATGGCACCAAAGGCCGCTCCGCAAATTTCCAGCCGAGCCCTCCGACGGCGATCCAAGCGGCGCTGCTCTCGGAGAACGAACCGAGCGGACGACGGGTTCTCTTTTGGATGTTGTACTCCCCATGAAAGGAAGGATATCGATGACCCCCGATATCGTGATGATACTCCTGATTCTGGCGGCCTCCGTCGTGCTTCTGGTGACCGAGTGGATTCCCATGGAGGTGACGGCGATGCTGGCGCTGGCGGTGGTGGCGCTGGTCGGCCTGGTGAAGCCGGTGGAGGCCCTCTCCGGCTTCAGCAACCCGGCCGTGGTCACGGTATGGGCGGTGTTCATCATCAGCGGCGGACTGACGCGGACCGGCGTTGCGAGCGCCCTGGGCAGCATCGTGCTGCGGATGGTGGGCCGGAGCGAATCCCGGATGATCGTTGTCATCATGACCACCGCCGGCGTCCTTTCCGCCATCATGAACAATGTGGCCGTGGCAGCCCTGATGCTTCCGGTGGTCATGGACATCGCCCGGCACACCGAAACGCCCCCTTCCAAACTGCTGATGCCCCTGGCCTACGGCTCTCTTCTGGGGGGGCTGACCACCCAGATCGGCACCCCGCCCAACATTCTTGTCACCGACGCCCTCCGGGACGGCGGCCTCCGGCCGTTCACCTTCTTCGACTTTACGCCCGTGGGGCTGGTGGTGATGGCCTCCGGCATTCTCTTCATGGTGGTAGTGGGGCGCCATCTGCTGCCGGTGCGGGATGTGGCACGCGAGTCGGCCAGAGGCCGGCCGGCGGACTGGAAAAGCCAGTACGCCCTCCAGGAGGGGATGTTCAGCGTGCGGATCCCGGCGGCCTCCATGCTGGTCGGCAAAACCCTTGCGGAGAGCCGTATGGGGTCGGTCCTGGGGTGGAACGTGATCGGCATCACCCGGGGCGACCGGACCCTGCTGGCGCCGGGGCCTGCCGACGACCTCCAGGCGGGGGACCTCCTTACGGTCGAGGGCGGGGCCGAGGGTCTGGATGAACTCAAGAACTGGCGCGAGCTGGTGGTCGAAGCCGGAGACATCCATATCGAAGAGGCTTTTGGTGCCGGTATCCTGCTGGGGGAGGTTCGCCTGCCCGGCAATTCGCCATATGTCGGCAAAACCCTCAATGCCATCGGCTTCCGGGCACGCTTCGGGGTCGACGTGCTCGCGGTGCGCCGGGGGGACCTTGTCCGGCGCGCCAAACTCCAGGATGAGATGCTGGCCCGCGGCGACATCCTGCTGGTCTCGGGTTCCCGGGAGCAGCTGTCGGCTTTTGAAGCGGCGCCGGGGTGGGAAGGGTTTCGGCATGTGCCCCCGGCCGAGCTGACCGAACGCTACCAGCTTCACGAACGGCTGATGGTCATGCAGGTGCCGGAGGACGCCAGCCTCGTCGGCAGGTCCCTCAAGGAGAGCCGCCTGGCCGACGCCGTCGGCAGCCGGGTTCTCGGGATTGTTCGGGGCAGCGACCCGATGTTTCCGCCCGAACCGGAGGAGGTGCTCCGGGCGGGCGACCGCCTGCTGGTCGAGGGCCGGCGCGCCGATTTCCAGATCCTCGAGGGGCTGGAGCACCTGGAGGTTGAGCGCCGCCCCCCGCCGGACGTGGAGACACTGGTCTCCGGCAGCACCGGTCTGGTGGAGGCCATTCTCTCGCCCCACGCCACCCTGGAGGGGAAGAGCCTTCGTCAGCTCAATTTCCGTGAAAAATACGGGCTGAGCGTCCTGGCCATCTGGCGTGGCGGCCAATCCTACCGGTTCAACCTCAGGGATATGGCACTGCGCTTCGGAGACGCCCTGCTCCTCCTGGGCCCCCGGTCGAAGCTGGAGCTCCTGGGGCGGGAGGCGGATTTCATTGTTCTGACGGAAACCGCCCAGGAGACGCTGCGGCGGGAGAAGATGAGCACCGCCCTCATTATCCTGGCGGGGGTCCTCGCGCCGGTCATCGCCGGCTGGGTCCCCATCTACATTGCCGTGGTGGTCGGGGCCGCCCTGATGGTTCTGTTCGGGTGCCTGACCATGGAGGAGGCCTATCGCCAGATCGAGTGGAAGGCGGTCTTCCTGATTGCCGGGATGCTTCCGCTGGGCACCGCCCTGGACCAGACCGGCGCCGCCCGGCTTATCGCCGAAGGCGTGGTCGCCCTGGTCGGCCCCCTGGGATCCCAGGCGGTGATGGCCGGTCTGGTGATGCTGACCTTTGCGTCGACCTGCTTTGTGCCGACCGCGGCGCTGGTGGTTCTGATGGCACCCATTGTCCTGAACACCGCACAGGATGTGGGGGCATCGCCCTATGCCCTGATGATGGCCATTGCCATGGCGGCCTCGGCCAGCTTCATGACGCCCATCTCCCATCCCGCCAATATCCTGGTGATGGGACCGGGTGGGTACCGGTTCATGGACTATTTCAAGATCGGCGGCCTGCTGACCCTGGTGATCATGGTGGTGCTGATCTGGGTGCTTCCCTTTTTCTGGCCCCTTGCGGGGTAAGGGCTTCGGCCCAAATGCTTCTGCATTTCAATGCAGAAACGCCGCGAGACGCGGCGTTTCCTTACGGCATTTCGAGGTGTTGGGCCTACTCGTTGACGTATTTGAACGACAGGTTGACCCGGGCGCGGAAGGCGGTGACTTTTCCGTCCTCCACCTTCATATCGAGTTTGCTGATCTCCGCTACCCTGAGGTCCTTGAGGGACTTTGAGGCGGTTTCCACCGCGTTTTTCGCGGCTTCTTCCCAGGAAGTGGGGCTGGTTCCAACCAGTTCGATGACCTTGTAGACACTTTCACTCATAATTTCCTCCCGTTGCGGTTGATGAGGGTTTGAGAAAAAAACGTCCTTGGGTTCCTGCGGACGTGCGATGGCACACGACAGACTGTGGGTCACGGGGTAGTTTTCCGGCAGAGGTCGGGGCGAGTCCAGCGAAAATCAGAAGATGTCGGCATCGGACGAGATCGGGTACAATCAGAATACTCTATTAATAGATCATTCCTGCTCCTGCGTCAAGAAGGCTTTTGGGGATAGCGCGGCAAAAGCCGATGGCAGCCGGGGCAAAGTGGTCATTGCGATTCGCGGCATCCGAGCGGTTGAGGCCGTATCATGATCATGGGGGAAACCCCTGATTTCGACAGCAATGATGCCCCCATTGAAAAAGTGCGCTTCAGGACACATCATTAAGGTACATCAACAAAAGGTGGTCCGCGACAGCGCCGGGTCGCCGTGACATCAAAACCCTTTCCAAAAGGAGGGATGATATGAGCAAGACAGAATGCTTCTATGACAAGACTACCAGCCGCCTGGTCGGCACCGTCGTATTTATCGTCAGCCTGCTGCTGGCGGTAATCGGTTCCATTGTGCTGCCGGTTTTCGGTTTCTTCTTCGCACTTCCGCTGATCATTATGGCGGGGATGTTCGTCTTTGCGCCCGACAGCCGGGCATGCCGGTTGCTGTCGACCAAGCGGGAATAGCGCTCAGATGCCCCTGCGCCGGGACCTTCCAGGCGCAGTTCGTCCCGGTCCCGGCGGGGCCGGCGCCCTCGCCGGGCCGGCCTCCGGGATGCCGCCGGCCTGAGCCGACATGACATCCCACCCCCGATTATCCCCACTTCCGATCCTCTAATTCCTTCTAACAGATGATGCTTCCCGCTGCAGACCTGTGAATTCCCGTTTCGCTGCCGTGCGACTCGGTCCCTTCGGCCGGGAGAACCGGCGTCCTATTGGAGGCATGCCGGACGAGTTTCTATGGAGCTTGACATACCGGGAAAGGAGGTACCCATGAATGGATGGTGCGGCACCGTGCTGCGGGTGGACCTGACCCACGGCACCATCGAGAAGGTTCCCCTGGATCGCGAGGTCGCCCGGAAGTTTCTGGGCGGCCGCGGATTCAATTCCAAAACACTTTTTGACGAGATTCCCATAGGCCTCGATCCCCTGGCGCCCGCAAATGTCGTCTGTTTCGGTGCGGGGCCGCTTTCGGGCACCGGTGTCCCCCTGTCGAGCCGGATCGAAGTGAGCACGCTGTCGCCCTATTCAGGCATCCTCGGCGACGGCAATGCCGGCGGCGCCTTCGCCCACCGGCTCAAGCGGGCGGGATACGACCAGATTATCATCACCGGACGGGCCGACCGGCCGCAGTACCTCTGGATCGACGATGAGACGGTGGAGCTGCGCGACGCCGCGGGGATCTGGGGCAAAACCACGTGGCAGACCGTCGACGCCCTGGCTGCGGCCCACGGCAGGGGCGTCTCCGTCGCCTGCATCGGGCCGGCAGGGGAAAACCTGGTCCGTTTCGCCTCGACCATCGTGGACAAGTACAACTCCGCGGCCCGGGGCAGCGGCGCAGTGCTCGGGGCGAAGCAGCTCAAGGCGGTGGCGGTTCGGGGGACGACGCCCGTCCCGGCAGCCGATCCGGAAACCTTTCAAAAGCTCGTCGCGCTCGACCGCCGCTTCTTCGCCACGGACCCGGTGCAGCGGAAGAAGATCGCCGTCTACGGCACCCACATCGGCATGATGGAGTGGCACCCCGGCTACCGCTACTTCGAGAGGTACCTCGATGCCGACGATGTCCCGGAAGCCCTCCGGCCGGAGTCGTGGAAGCGCTTTGAGACGGGCCGGAAAGGCTGCCACGGCTGTCCTGTGGCGTGCAAGAACGTCTATCAGATCCCCAGCGGGCCGCGGCGGGGCGAGACCGGTGCCGCCCTCGAGTTCGAGGCCATCTTCTGCATGGGGGTCAACGCCGGCATCACGGATCCGGTGGCCGTCCTGGAATACGGCAACCTGGCCGACCTCTACGGCATGGACGTGATCGGACTCGGCAACGCCATCGCCTTTGCCAAAAAGCTGTTTGAACTCGGTATCATCACGGAGAAGGACGCCGGCGCTTCCCTCGCCTGGACGGATGCGGCGGCCCAGGCGGACCTGATCCACCGGACGGCCCTGAGGGATGGCTTCGGCAGCCTCGTGGCCGAGGGAATGTTCAACCTGGCGCGGATCCTGGGGCCGTCGGCCATGCAATACTGCTACCACGTCAAGGGGATGTGCCGGGGGCCCTACCCGGTGGGGCTCTTCTCCCTGGCCCACGCCACCTCGACCCGCGGGGCGGACCACCTGCGGGGCCGGAGCTGGGCCTATGGCGAGAACGACCCGGAGCTCTATCCGGAGCTGGTCCGCCGTGGTTTTCTCCCGGCGGACGCCGAGAAAGCGCCGGTCCAGAGCCTCATCGTATCGGAAAACGCCACCACGCTCACCGATGCTGTCGGGCGGTGCAAGGGGGCGGTCAACACATGGGGCTGCGCCATCCCCCTCGTCGGCGTCTATCCGCTCTTCGACGGCCTGGGGCGCCTTCTTTCCGCCCTGACCGGCGAAACATTTGACGAGGCAGCCCTGGGCGACGGCATCGCACCGAGGATCTGGGCGGTGGAGCGATGCTTCAATATCCGGCAGGGCTGCACCCGGAAGCACGACGCGCTGCCCCAGCCTCCCGAGACGGCCGCAAGCCCCGACGGCCGCGCCCAGGCGCGTCTCCACGAAGCGCTCTTGACCGAATATTACCGTGACCGGGAGTACGACCCTGACAGCGGCGTCCCCACCCGGGAGCTGCTGTTGCGGCTCGGCATCCCCGAGGTCTGCGAACGGACGGCCGAAGGGCTCCCGTATCCGGAATGGGGGGGGCCGCCCCTCTGGCCTGCCGAGGGGTATCCCAGCGGCGGGGACCGCGCCTGAAATTCCTCTATCCGGCGCTCCGGGATCAGGCTTGCGGCGGTGCGAAGAAGCCGACAAGGCTTTCGACCACCCGGGCCATAAAGTCGAGGTCGAGGGTCTCCATCGTGTCCGAGGGCATGTGGTAATGGGGGTTGCGATAGAATGCCGAGTCCGTCACCATCACCGCTGGATACCCCTCTCGCCAGAAAGAGGCATGGTCGCTGAGGCGGACGGTGGGCATGAGCCATCCGTCGAATGGCACCGTGAGGCCGATGGCGGGAAGATGCGGGTTTTTCCGGAAGCTGGTCAACAGCTTCCGGGCAAAGGGACGGGAGCGGAAATTCCCCACGATGCCGATAAAATCGCCTGTTTCGGGGTAGCCCATGAACATCAGGGGAAAGGGGTAGTGCTGGCACCCGGGAGTGCGGCAGCTATATCCGACCATCTCGAGGCAGATCATCCCGTTGATGGCCATGCCCGACCGCCGTGCCCGCGCCGCATAGACGCGGCTTCCCATGTAACGGGTGCCGTAGGCCGGCGGCTCTTCGAGGGCGAAGGCGGCGAAGGTGACGGATGCGGTGAGGCGCCGGTGGTTCTCCGGTGCGGCCAGGGCTACGGCGGTTTCGAGCATCACCGCCACGGCGCTGGCGTTGTCATCGGCCCCCACGGTGCCCACCACCGAATCGTAGTGGGCCCCCACAACGAAATGCGCCTCGGGTGTTCTCGGCGGCGTCAGCGCCGCAATGACGTTGTTGACGGTCATGCCGCGGAAATCATACCCATCCAATCGGGTCTCCATGGGGATGCTGCGGAAGATGGACTGCAGGTATTCCGCCGAGGCGGCGAGATTTTCCGGGCGGCGGACGCTCCGTTCCCCGATGGTGCGGGTCAGGGCTTTGAGGTGCCCTTCGAGTCTTCTCCGGACGGCGTTCAGATCCATCCAACCATCTCCTTCCCATATGTCCACATTCAACCTTCGAATTTCACTCACGCGATGGATAGCGGTGGCCTCCGGATCCGGAGACCACCGGCTCACAAGCCCCGAAAGTGGCCTCCAAAGATCCACACAGCCCGACCCGGCGTTTTTCACCCCTCTTCATCGGATCCAAAACGGGATGGATGCAAAACGAGATTCAGCTCTCCTTCGCTTAGGATAGAGCTCCGATATGCTGCTTTGGAAAGCGATCGGGGAATCCAGGGTACACTCCAATAATAGCGCCCCAGATGCCCGGGATCAAGGGGGAGGGGAATGCCTCGGCCGTGCCGGAAAATGATGGTATTGCAAGCCCGGAGCATTTGTGTTAGCTATCCCTTTCCTATAGGAAAAAGCATTAATATCAAATGGAAAAACAAAAGGATAAATCATGGAGACGCACCAAATGGAGGCCAGCGGCCAACACCCGAAACGGCTGCGCCGGAAGGGCATCCCCCGCAGCATCCGGAAAAAATTCGCCCTTCCACGAATCGTCTTTCTCCGGCGGCTGCTATGGCAGCAGTTTCAGATCGTACTGGGCAGTGTGATCGGGGCGTTGGGCTACAGCGTGTTCCAGGTCCCCTTCAAACTGGCGGCGGGCGGTGTGACGGGCATCGGTATTATATTGAACCATTTCAGTGGTTTTCCAGTTGGTATGACCTTCCTGGTCCTGAACATCCCGCTCATGTTCCTGGGGTTTTTTCAGCTGGGACGCTGGCGTTTTGCCGCCTCGACGGCCCTGGCGGTGCTCTGCTTTTCGTTCAGCACCGACTTTTTCAACCTCTACCTGCCAAATATCAGCGAGAAATGGCCCATCACCCACGACCTCCTGCTTGCCTCCATCTACGCCGGTGTGCTCTACGGCATCGGCATGGGCATCATCTACCGGGCGGGCGGCACCATGGGCGGCACGTCCGTGCCGGCGAGAATCCTGCATGAACGCCTGGGCTTTCCCCTGTCCCAGTCCTATCTTTTCACCGACGGCGCCATCATCTTTACTGCAGGGCTGGTGTTTCGGTGGGAGGTCGCGCTGCTGGCGATCCTCACGCTGATTCTGTCGGGAATCATCACCGATTTCGTGCTGGAGGGCGTCAGCCAGGTACGCACGGCCACCATCGTCACGAAGAAGCCGGAGGACGTGCGCTGGGCGATCCTCTACCAGCTTCGCCGGGGGGTCAGCCTCTGGCCCATCGAAGGCGGCTATCAGAGAAGCCCCCGAACCATGGTCTTCTGCACCGTGCTTCGCTCCCGCGTGTCCGATCTGAAATACTGCATCGCCACCGTGGACCCCGACGCCTTCATGGTCATCGGGGTGGCCCAGCAGGTCGTGGGCGGCTACGGTCAGCGCCTCCCCGCGCCCGCATCCGAAAATGGCGCGCCCAATCATGTCCGGCCCGCGACCTACCAAGGACAGGGGAACTGAACGGTTCCCGCAGACAGGATTGCGGCGGCCCGCATGCTGCAGAGCCGCGACGGTCCTCCGAAAACCGCCTGAAAAATCTCTTGACTCAACTTTCGAGTTTCATCAGCTGGAGAACACCTCTGTCCATCGGGTGAAAGAAACTCGAAAAACAAGCTCTTGAAAATATTAATCCGTGCATTACAAAAATGGATATGGACGGATGCATGTCCTTGCCGTCATTTCATTGCTGGCTTAGATGCCCTGCAAGGAAAGGAGGTCATGCCATGAAAGGCTGGACCGGTAAAATACTGTTCGTGGATCTCACCAATGGCAGAACCGAAGAGCAACCGCTGGACCCAAAGATCGCCCGGGACTATATCGGCGGTCGTGGGCTGGGCATCCATTACCTGAACGCCCGGGTCGACCCTCGTTGCGACCCCCTGTCGCCGGAAAATCTTCTGGTCATGGCCACCGGCCCCCTCACTGGCACCGGGGCGCCTACCGGCGCCCGCTATATGGTCACCACCAAGTCGCCCCTCACCGGGGCTCTCACCTGCGCCAATTCCGGGGGCTTTTTCCCCACTGAGCTGAAGCGGAGCGGCTTTGACGCTGTGGTTTTCAAGGGGCGGTCGACAGCGCCGGTATACCTCTGGATCTGTGACGGTAAGGCGGAGCTCCGGAGCGCTGCCGGCGTATGGGGGAAGAACACCCATGAGACCACTGCGGCGGTCGTCGCCGAGACCGATCCAAAGGCACGGGTCGCCTGCATCGGCCCTGCGGGCGAAAGGCAGGTCCGGTTCGCGGCGATTATCAACGACCGGCACCGCGCCGCGGGGCGTTCGGGCGTGGGGGCCGTCATGGGCGCCAAAAACCTCAAGGCGGTGGCGGTGCGGGGCACCGGCCGGGTCGCCCTGGCCGATCCCAA
>CAJXSB010000138.1 GCA_913060435.1 uncultured Desulfococcus sp. | reverse complement strand
CAGAAAAAGGTGGTCGAGGAGCTGGAAAAGAAAAGCCCGAGGGTGGCAGACGATGCAGGGACGATCATTATCGGACCGATGTAGCGGCATGCCTGCGGAGCGGGCTGCCCTGCGGCCCTGATTCCGTACCCCTTGCCGGGGGGATGCCATGGATGCCTTCCCACACGGATATCGCCTCGGCGAAATCCTTTCGAACGCCACTGAAGACCTGTTTTTGATAACGGTTCCCACCACGATCCGATGTGAATCGCGCCTGCCGTGCCGGAGGTTGGAAAGCTGCGGCGATCGATTCTCCTCTGGCTCCACATCCGATGCGCTGCCGGCCCAAAAGATTCCTGGCGCCGGCCCGTTTTGGGGCAGCGGCAGCATGCCGAGCTCCCCGAAAGCGATGCTGCTGAACGGCCCGGCTGGCGCCGTGGGCTGAAAAAGCCTGCGAAAAAAGATTTTTACATTGACAAGGAAAAGACATTTCTGCATTGATCTTTTGTGATATTGGTCGTCCCTCCGGGCCTGTCGGCGATTTCCGCCGACATCCCCCATGATGGGCGCCGTATAGAGGAGGTACGGCTTTTCCTGCCATCATGAACCGGGGCGACCGACACCACTCAATTTAAGGATCAACAAAGGAGAAACAGATGAACAGAGCGGATTTGATCAACAAGGTTGCAGAAGATGCGGGCATTTCGAAAGCTGCGGCGGCGAAGGCCATCACCGCCGTGACCGAGGGCATCATGGATGGCCTCAATGGAAAGGATGGGAAGGTCTCCCTGATCGGTTTCGGGACCTTCACCAAGGTGCATCGGGAGGCCCGCACCGGACGCAACCCCCAGACCGGCGACACCATTACCATCGCTGCGCGCAACGTCGTCAAATTTGTCCCCGGAAAGAAGCTGAAGGAGTCCATCTAAACGAGTGGACGCCAAGCCGGCCATAACGGCGGGGCGCCCGGCGCCTTTCGGCCGTTATGGCCGCAGCCTTCGGCAATGCACCATGGATAATGTCCTTCAACGCGAGGAGGGAGAGATGGACGATTGTATTTTCTGCAAGATCATTAAAGGTGAGATCCCCAGCACGAAGGTGTATGAGGATGGGCGCGTTTACGCATTCATGGATATCAATCCCATTGCCAAAGGCCATACGCTCATTATTCCGAAGACCCATGCAGGCAACCTGTGGGAGATCGCGCCGGAGGACCTCAGCGCGGTTCACAGCGCCGCCAAAACAATTGCAGGGGCCCTTCAAAAAGCCCTCGATGCAGAAGGGGTTGCCTGCCTGCAGCTCAATGGCCGGGCCGTGGGCCAGGTGGTGATGCACTACCACCTTCACCTGGTGCCCCGGGTCAAGGGCGCACCGGAGCTGCCCATCAGCCACTGGGATCTGAAGCCTGGGGATATGAAGGAAATCCAATCTGTTGCAATGAAGATTGCCGCGGAGATCCAATAGGACGACGCCCATAGGCGGGGGGCGCGCCAAGGTCAATGCGGATGGCCGGCACGGAGAAGTCTTCATAATCCTTTGTTTTTTCTTGACACTCATTCAAAAAAGCTTGTATTTTCGGCAGGGCGGCGCGTCAAGCCCCGTGCCGGAGTCTCGGATGCCTCTTCGGCGAGCCTGTTTTGGCGGCGCCGGGATGGGCGGCCTTGCATGGCCGCAAATTGGAGGCAGAAGGCTTTAAGGTGATTTTTCTTTGAATTACAGACATGTGTCGGTTATGCCGACGGAGGTCCAGGCATATCTGGACTGCCGCCCCGGAAAGACGATAGTCGACTGTACGGTCGGCGGGGGGGGGCACTCCCGGGATATACTGCAGCGAATTATCCCAGGCGGCATGCTGATCGGCATCGACCAGGACCGGGATGCATTGCGAAACGCCGAAAGGATGCTGGCCCCATGGTCGGAGAACCTGCGCCTCTTGCATGGCAATTTTTCCAGAATCTCCGATCTGCTCGAGGGTGTCGGCGTTCACGCCGTTGACGGGATTCTGGCGGATCTTGGCATTTCACTCTATCACATCGAGGGAAGCGGGAGGGGGTTCAGTTTTTCGAGGGACGAACCGCTGGACATGCGGATGAACCTTGAGACGTCGCGGACCGCCGGAGAACTGGTCAACACCCTGAGCGCGGAGGCGCTGGCGCGGATTTTCCGGGAGTATGGTGAAGAGCGGTGGTCGGGCCGCATCGCGCGGGCCATTGTTGCGGCGCGTAAATCCGGGCCTGTCCGATCGAGCCTCGCGTTGGCGGATATTGTCCGAAAGGCAGCCCCGGCGCCGAGGAGACGACCGGGAGAACGCCGGCGGATTCATCCGGCAACCCGGGTCTTCATGGCGCTCCGGATCGCCGTCAACCGGGAACTCGAGAGCATATCGGCGTTCATGGATCAGGCGCCCGGGCTGCTCAGGAGCGGCGGCCGCCTTTGTGTGCTGACGTTCCATTCCCTGGAGGATCGGATCGTCAAGCACCGGATGAAATCCCTGGAAAAAGGCTGCACCTGCCCGCCGGGCCTGCCGGTCTGCGCCTGCGGCGGCAGGGCAACCATGAGGGTGTTGACACGGAAGGCCTGCCGGCCGACGGCAGCAGAGATCGATCGGAACCCGATGGCGAGAAGCGCCATCCTCCGGGTGGCGGAAAAAGGCTGAGGTAACGGTCGACATGGACTGGAGAAGGGCGACGGTCGGATGACGGGAATGGATAACGGACAAGATGACGGACAAAAAGAAAGCCGCGGGCAGATTGAAGGGGCACACCCTGAGGATGGTGGTGTTCTGGACCCTGATACTGGCGGTGTTTATCGGCGAACTTCTGGTTCACACCTGGAGCCGGCTGCAGTGTGTCCGCATCGGGTATGAAATCTCCAGGGAGATGGAGACCCACCAGAAGCTCCTGGAAATTCAGAATCGGCTTAAGATTGAACTGGCGAGGCTGAAGTCTCCGGAACGTATTTCAAGCATAGCGAGGAGCAGACTTGAATTGGTTATCCCCACACCGGATCAGAAAAAGACGCTCACCATCGTTGAGGCCGATTGAGACGGACGTCGTGAAGCACCGTGTCGCGATCGTCGGCGGCATTTTCGTGGTGTTGTTCCTGGCGGTTGTCGCAAGAGCGTTATTCGTCCAAGTATATCAGGGCTCGATGCTGTCTGCGAGGGCGGAAAAAGAGATCCAGAAAACCATGATCGTCCGCGAGAAGCGGGGGGGGATCTATGATACGAACCGCCAGGAGCTGGCGGTGAGCATCGGCGCCGTCTCCATTGCAGCCTATCCTCGGCGCATCCAGGACAAAGGCGAGGCTGCAGCCCGGCTTTCGAAGGTCCTGGGCCTCAACGCCAGAAAACTCAACGCCAGACTGGCTTCCGGCAGCGGCTTCAAGTGGATCAAGCGGAAGGCATCGCCCCGGGAGGTCCGGGAGGTCCGGGCGCTGGACATTGACGGCGTCGATTTTATTCCCGAGCACAGCCGGTTCTATCCCCAGAGCACTCTGGCGGCTCAGATCACCGGATTTACAGGCGTTGATGGGCGCGGGCTCGAGGGTCTGGAGTTCTACTACGAAAAAGATCTCAATGGGGAAGAGAAACAGCTGGTCGTGATGAAGGACGCTCTCGGGAAAAAATTCGGAGGGGAACAGGAGGCGTCCCTCGAGTCGAGTGCCAGGAACCTGATTCTGACGGTGGACAAAACGATCCAGTACATCACCGAGGAGGCCCTCGAAGCGGCGGTGAAGGAGAACGATGCCGCATCCGGCATGGCTGTGGTGACGGACCCGGGCACGGGGGCGGTGCTCGCCATCGCCAACTACCCTTTTTTCAATCCCAATGCGTTTGGCAGATTCGACCGTTCCGCATACCGCAACCGTGTGATCACCGACACCTTCGAGCCGGGATCCACCATGAAGATTTTCAGCGTTGCCGCCGCCATCGAGTACGGCGGATGTACCCCCAACACCATCTTTTACTGCGAAAACGGGAAATACAAGGTCGGGCGGTATACCATCCACGACACCCACAAGCACGGCTGGCTTCCCATCGAAAAAATTCTTAAATTTTCCAGCAATATCGGCGCAATGAAAATGAGCGAAATGATCGGCGCCGAAGCCCTTCATCGGACCCTCGAAGGTTTCGGATTCGGCGAAAGGACCGGGATTGACTGCCCGGGTGAGGCGCCGGGGAGTCTGTCACCACACCAGAAATGGTCTTCGCTGCAGACCGGTGTCGTCTCCTTCGGCCACGGGATGGCCGCCACCGGCATCCAGCTGGCCACGGCGGTCTCCGCCATCGCGAACAATGGCGTGCTGATGAAGCCCTACATTGTCCGGGCGATTACAGACCAGCGGGGAAACATCATCGAGCAGTTCGAGCCCCGGATCGTGCGGCATGCCATCTCCGAGAAGACCGCCGGCATTATGAAGGCGATGATGCGTTCGGTGGTGGAGACCGGCGGCACGGGGACCGAAGCCGATCTGGAGGGGTACGCGGTCTGCGGCAAGACCGGGACGGCCCGCAAGGTCAACAAACAGGGCCGTTACGAGCGGGGCTCCTATGTCTCCTCCTTCGTGGGCTTTGCCCCGGCCGAAGCGCCGGCGGTGACGGTCCTGGTGGTGATCGACACGCCCCGGAAGAAGTATTACGGCGGCCAGGTCGCGGCGCCGGCATTCCGGAAAATTGTCCGAGAAAGCCTCAACTACATGAACATTCCGCCCCGGAACAATGCGGAGCGCCTCACGGCCTCCTTGAAAGAGCCCCCCCAATAAATGAAACTCTCCCGACTGACCGAAGTCATACCGGGTGCGGAATATCTGCCGCCGATGGATGCCCGTGGAAACGCGCTGCCGGAACCCGAGATCCGATCGATTCACTACCGGTCTCAGGATGTCCGGCCCGGGGGGCTCTTCATCGCCGTGGCCGGCTTCCAGGCCGACGGCCACGCTTTCATTGATGACGCTCTGGCGCGGGGGGCTGTGGCGGTCATGGTGCAGAAGCCCGTCGACCGGCCCGTTGCCGTCGTCCGGGTACCCGATACCCGCGCCGCCATGGGCCCTGTTGCCGGCCGCTTCTACGGGGATCCGTCACGCGGCATGACGGTGATCGGCATCACCGGCACCAACGGCAAGACCACCACGAGCCTTCTCATCGAAAGCATCCTGACGGCCGCCGGCCATTCGGTGGGCGTTATCGGGACCATCGACTGTCATTTCGGCGGCCGCCATTTCAGCAATCCCGTCACCACGCCGGAATCCCTGGACCTCCAGGAAATCCTTCACCGGATGCGGGGCGCCGGCGTCACCGATGTGGTGATGGAAGCCTCCTCCCATGCCATCGACCTTCACCGGATCGACGGCTGCTGGATGGACGTGGGCGTCTTTACCAACCTGAGCCAGGACCATCTCGATTACCATGAAAACATGGAGGCCTACTGGGCGTGCAAAAAGCGGCTCTTCACCCGGCACCTCACCCACGGACCCAAGCGGGGGCGCGCGATCGCGGTGATCAACATGGACGTCCCCCATGGCCGGGAGCTTTCCGGAGCGGTGGCGCTCGACCAGGTCACGGTCGGGTGCGCCCAGGACAATACCGTCTGGGCAGAGGCAATTGAATGCCGCCTCGACGGGACCTCGGGGGAGATGACGACGCCCCGGGGCCGGGTCCCGTTCCGCTCCCCCCTGGTGGGCCGGCACAATGTCGAGAATATCCTCTGCGCCGCCGGAGCGGCCGTGGCCGCGGGGGTCGACCTTCCGTCGATCCAGGAGGGCATTGCCCGGCTTCAGGCCGTACCGGGGCGGCTGGAGGCGGTCCCCGATGCGGACGGCCGGTTTATATTCGTTGACTATGCCCATACGCCGGATGCCCTGGAAAACGTTCTTCATGCCGTGAACGCCTTGAAGGCCCGCAAAATCATCTGCGTTTTCGGGTGCGGCGGCGACCGCGACCGCCGGAAGCGGCCCATGATGGGAGAAATTGCAGGGCGCCTGGCGGACTTGTCGGTGGTCACGTCGGACAACCCCCGGACCGAAGACCCCATGGCGATCATCCAGGAGATGCTTCCCGGAGTGAAGCAGCGTGCTGCGCATGAGTATACCCCGGAGGCCCTTGCTGCAGGCGTGAACGGCAGAGGGTTTCTGGTGGAGCCCGACCGGCGGAAGGCCATACGCCTCGCCCTGCAGGCGTCCCGACCCGGGGATGTGGTCCTGGTGGCGGGAAAGGGGCATGAAACCTACCAGATTATCGGCCGGGAAACCCGCCCGTTCGACGACCGGATCGAGGTCCGGGAGGCACTGAGGCGCCGATGAGCCGGCTCGGCTGGACCGCATCCGACATTGCCGCTGCGGTAGGGGGAAGGCGCATCTGTGGAAACGGCGCCTGTTCTTTTTCCGGGGTCTCCATCGATTCCAGGACCGTGCACCCAGGCGACCTGTTCGTGGCCATTCGGGGGGAGCGCCACGACGGCCACCGATTCATCGGGGAGGTGCTGCAGAAGGGAATTTCGGGGGTCATCGTGGCTGCGGACCAGACGGCCGAACTGCCCTGGCGGCAGTGGGCGTCGCGCGGCATTTTCTGCATGGCCGTAGACGACACTACGGAAGCGCTGGGGGCCCTTGCCGCTTTCAACCGCGATCGTGCCGGCATCACCGTTGTCGCCATCACCGGCTCCAACGGGAAGACGACCACCCGGTCCATGACGGCCGCCGTCATCGGCCGGATGTTCCGGACGCTCTCGACCCAGGGGAACCTCAACAACGAGATCGGACTGCCGCTGACGCTGTTCCGCCTGGAGGCCGATCACGATTGGGCGGTGCTGGAACTGGGGATGAACCACCCCGGGGAGATCCGGCGGCTGGCCAGGATCTGCCGGCCGGACATCGGCGTTATCACCAATATCGGTGCCGCCCACCTGAAGGATCTTGGCACCATCGAAGGCGTCGCAGCGGCCAAGGGCGAGCTCCTCGAGGAGATGGGCGCCGGCGCCACGGCCGTCCTGAATGCCGAAGACCCCCACTGCCGCCGGCTGGGCGGAAGCCGGCCGTTTCCCGTGCTCTGGTTCGGCTTGGACCGCCGGGCCGACATTCGGGCCCGCTCCATCGAGGCAGCCGCCGACGGTGTTTCCTTTATTCTCGGATTCCCCGGCACCGAAGCACCGGTGCGCCTGCGCATTCCGGGCCGTTTCATGGTGATGAACGCCCTGGCGGCGGCCGCATCGGGCTGGGCGGCCGGCATCGCACCCGAAGAGATTGTCGCGGGTGTCGAGGAGTTCCAGCCCGTGGCCCGCCGGATGGGGCTGATCCATACCCGCAGGGGGATTACCCTCATCGACGACACCTACAACGCCAACCCCCAGTCGATGCGGGCGGCCATCGAGGCCCTTTGCGCACTGCGGGGGGACCGCCGCGGCATCCTCGTGCTGGGGGATATGTTCGAGTTGGGGGCTTCTGCGGCGTCGCTGCATCAACAGGTCGGCGAGTGGGCCGCCGATTCCGGTATCAGCCGCCTTTGCGTGTCGGGGGATTTTGCCCAGGATTATCTGGACGGCGCCGTCCGGCGGGGAATGCGGGTCCAGAGCATGTTTTCAGGGACGAAAGCGGCTTTGTCGGAGGACCTGAAGCGATTTCTGGAAGCCGGTGACTGGGTGCTTGTGAAGGGCTCCCGGGGCATGGCCATGGAAACGGTTCTCGATGACATCAGAAATTGGGCGGACGCTTGAAAAGATAGGCTGAATCGATCATGCTATACCACCTGCTCTATCCGTTGCACACGACCCTGGCGGTCTTCAACGTCTTTCGCTATATCACCTTCAGGACGATCTACGCGAGCCTGACAGCCTTCCTGATCTGTTTTTTTCTGGGGCCCTGGATGATTCGGAAGCTGCGGAACATGCAGGTGGGGCAATACGTCCGGGATGACGGCCCCCAGACCCACCTCAAAAAGGCGGGCACCCCCACCATGGGCGGCACCCTGATCCTCGTGGCGTCGGTGTCGTCGGTTCTGCTTTGGATGGACCTGCTCAATTTCTACGTCTGGATCATCCTGATTGCCGTTGTCGGAAACGGCGGCATCGGCTTCCTGGACGACTACCTGATGCAGGTCAAGAAGCGGAGCAAGGGGTTGAGCGCCCGGCAGAAATTCGGCCTGCAGCTGGCCGTGGCCTCTCTGGTCGGCCTGATGCTCTATCTCTATCCCGGTTTCGACACGCGTCTGACGCTTCCCTTTTTCAAAAAGATTTCCCCGGATCTGGGCTGGGGCTACATCATTTTCACCGCCCTGGTCATCACCGGGACGTCGAACGCGGTCAATCTGACCGACGGCCTCGACGGTCTGGCCATCGGTCCGGTCATCGTCGCCGCGGTGACCTATATGATCTTCGCCTATGTGACCGGACACGTGCGGATCGCCGAATACCTCCAGATCAATTACGTGCCGGGCAGCGGAGAGATTTCCATCTTCTGCGGCATCCTGGCCGGATCCGGGCTCGGATTCCTCTGGTTCAACGCTTATCCCGCCCAGGTCTTCATGGGGGACGTCGGCTCTCTTGCCCTGGGGGCCGCCATCGGCACCGTGGCCGTCATTACCAAACAGGAGATCATGCTGGTTCTGGTGGGCGGGCTCTTTGTCATCGAGGCCCTTTCGGTCATCTTCCAGGTGGGGTTTTTTAAGCTGACAAAAGGCCGTCGGATCTTTCGGATGGCGCCGCTTCATCACCATTTCGAGCTTAAGGGGTGGCCCGAGCCCAAGGTCATCGTCCGCTTCTGGATCATTTCGGTAGCGCTGGCGCTGGTCTCCTTAAGTACGCTGAAGCTGAGATAGAAGCATGACGGCGATCGAAAACAGGCGCATTCTGGTGGTCGGCATGGGACGCTCCGGCATGGCCTGCGCGCGGTTTTTGAGCGATCGGGGCGGGCAAGTCACCGTCGCCGACAGCGCGGCGCCCCCTGCAGTTGCTGCGGCTGCGGCGGCGCTGCGGGACCGCGGTGTCACGGTGGTCCTTGGCCCCCATCCCGAAGATCTTTTCGAGCGCACTGATTTGATCGTCATCAGTCCGGGGGTTCCCCACACCCTCCCCCCGCTGGCCGCCGCAGCCTGCCGGGGGATACCGGTGATGGGGGAGATCGAACTGGCATCCCGCTTTGTCGAGGACCCTGTGGTGGCGGTGACCGGCACCAACGGCAAGACCACGACCACCACCCTGGTCGGGCAGATGCTTGAAGCCTCCGGACGGAGCGTTTTCGTCGGCGGAAATATCGGAACGCCCCTCATCGAGCATGTCTCTTCGGGGCGCCGCCAGGACCGGGTGGTGGTCGAAGTGAGCAGCTTTCAGCTCGACACCATTGCGGGGTTCCGGCCCCGGGTGGCCGTGCTCCTGAACGTCACGCCGGACCATATGGACCGCTATGAGGATTTCGACGCCTACGCCTGGAGCAAGGGTCGGATTTTTGAAAACCAGGTCGCTTCGGATGTCGCGGTACTCAATGGCAAAGACCCTTCCGTCGCGGGGATTTCCCGGCGTATTGCCGCCCGAAAATGGTTTTTCAACCCGACGTCGCCTGGAGAGGAAGGGGCGTATGACGAGGGCGGCGGCCTGGTGTTTCGGATCCAAGGGCGTGAAGACCGGAAGGTCGATCTTTCCGCAGTTCATCTCGTGGGCCGGCACAACAGGGAGAACATCGCGGCGGCGGCCCTGGCGACCCTGGCCGCCGGCGGGAGCACCGCGGGCATCGAGCGTGCGCTGAAGGGCTTCAAGGGGCTGCCCCACCGCATGTCGCCCGTGGCGACGGTCGGAGGGGTCCGGTATGTCGATGATTCCAAGGCCACGAACACCGACGCCGTGCGGCGGGCGCTGGAGGCCTTCGACCGACCGGTGGTGCTCATCATGGGCGGACGGGACAAGGGCGGGGGATATGATGCACTGCGGGCGGCGGTGCGGGAGCGGGTGAAGCACCTGGTGGCGATCGGCGAGGCCCGGGAGGCCATCGTTCGTGAGCTCGGGGGATGCTGCGGGGGCCGCGCCTCCATGGCGCCCTCCATGGATGCGGCGGTCCAGCGCGCCCGCCAGGCGGCGGCGCCCGGCGATGTGGTGCTTCTATCCCCGGCGTGCGCGAGCTTCGACATGTTCACCAGCT
>CAJXSB010000137.1 GCA_913060435.1 uncultured Desulfococcus sp. | reverse complement strand
AAGCGGAACCTTTCTCCCTTTATTTTGGATATCGAGCGACGCCTGCTCTCCCGGCAGACCCCCGGACCGCGTCCCCCTGGGAAACAGGGCATCCAGATGGATCTCTTTACCAGCCGCTGACCCGTCGCCGGAACGGGGAAGGGAAGGGGAGCGTTGTTTGCTTTCACCGAATTCGGTTGTACCTTAAAACACATAACGCCATTTTTGAGTTTCTTTCATCCGATGGACAGAGGTGGTCTCCGGCTGGTGAAACTCGAAAGTGGAGACAAAAAAAACCGCATCACCACCCGAAGGAGTGCCGTGTGTATTTGGCTAGATATCAGCAACATGGCAAAACCCATTACGCCATCCGCGAATCCTATGTAGAAAAGGACGTGCTCCGCAGCCGGCAGCTCATTGAACTCGGCACCGACCCCGGTGAATACGTCCGGTATCCCGGCGGCAACGCGTTCTACATCCACGATGCCATCGAAGATCAATTGCGGGCGCTGGGGGTCGTCTATGATCTGGACGAGCTGGACGATATCTTCTGGCCGTTTATCGACCCGGATATCCAGAAGGCCCAGGCCTATTTCCGTCGAAGGGGAAGCGACGCCCGGAAGCGTCCATCGCCCGGGAGGCAGTCCGACGGCAATTTCCACCTCTTCGACCGGAGACGGGTCCACTATCTCCGGTTCGGCCAGATGGACCAGGGCCGGATCGGCAGGGTTTCCCCCAAGCTTTTCTCGGTGCTCTCGGGCAAATCGAGGGATGAGATCGAACAGTACTTCCTTCTTTCGGAACAAATCCTGAAACCCCACGAACGAAAATCGTATATTTTTGTCATCTTCGATCTCCAGCGGCATTTTTCAGAGCACTTTGCCAAAACCATGCCGCAAGGACTCGACCAGAACGTCGTGGACCGCCTCTTCCTCCAGGAGATCTGCCGTCTCAACCGGGACGAGGGCTTCTGGGCGGATCTCGGCATCGAAGACCATCTTCACGGCTACCTGGTCCGGTACCTCACCATCTTCTTCGACAACGACTACGGCCGCAGCGGCTACCTCGACGACCTTCTCCAGAGCTGGATCAACTCCCGCAGGGGATTCCAGTTCCCGGAACGGAAAATCCGCGTATCGTTCCAGGAGGCGAGCACAGCCTTCGGCATCTCCGAAGAAGAGATGCGGCGCCTGTCGAAACGGGAGCTTGCCAGACGCTTCCGCCAAAAAGCCCAGGAGCTCCACCCGGACAAGGGCGGAAACCACGATGCCTTCATCCGCCTGGCCACCGCCTACCAGGACATGAAAGCGCGAAAAAAATAGGGGCGTCATCGGTGTTGAAGCGCCCTGAAAGGAATCTGCCGACATGAAGATTCGATGGACCGCCGTCATCCTGATCCTGGCGGCAACACTGTCGTCCCTCCCCGCCGCCTGGGGCCTTGAGCTCACGGTGGAAGGCGACTGCCTCTCCGTCCGCGCGCAAAACGTCCCCCTGGGGGAAATTCTCAGGCATCTCTCCCGGGCGGGTGTCCAGGTATCCGCACCGCCCGGCCTCCACCAACGGGTGTCGGCGGATTTCCGGAACAAGACGATGCACGAGGGCCTTGGCACCATTCTCAAGCCTTACGGCTATGTCCTTTTCTGGGAGCGGGAAGGTGATGACGCATCCCTCCGGCTGTCGGAGATGCACGTTTTCGACCCCGGCGGCAGCAGCGGCGCATGGAGCGGCGCCGGGGAGGAGTTCGCCCTATCGCGCGATCCCAGGGACGGCTCACTCTACATCCAGAATGAAATCCTGGTGCGGGCCTCTCCCGGCGCCGACCAGCAACTCATCCAGGAGACCATTGCCGGCGTCGGCGGCGTCATTCTCGAAAAGAATGAAACCCTGGGCATATACCGCGCCCGACTGCCGGAAAGCATCGATATCCCCGGATTCCTGGAGATGCTGAAGACGAAGGAAACGCGGTTTTCTGCCGAAACCAACCGCGCCTATCCCATCGATTTTCCGAGGTGGTCGCCAACGATTCCGCCGGGCCTTGAGAACCGGCAGGACGCCGTTGCGGTGCGGCCGGATATGGCCGCTCCGGTGGCGGTCTTCGATTCCGGGCTGCTGGGGGGATACGGGCTGGAGGAGAGCGTGATCGCCTCCCTGGATGCGGTGCAGCCCGGAATGCCGGTCACCGACGGCCTGGGCCACGGCACCCAGATGGCGATGGTGGCGGCCGGTGCTGTCCGTCCTGCAGGCGCCGGGGAAGGGAGTAGCCGTGCTGCGCCGATCATCCCGGTCCGGGCCTTTGACGACAACGGCGTCACGTCCAATTTCGCGATCATGAAGGGGATCGATTTCGCGGTGCAAAACGGGGCGAGGGTCGTAAGCATGAGCTGGGGCTCTGAAACGCCGAGCCCGTTTCTGGAAGCAGCCATGAACTACGCGGACCAGCAGGGGCTGATCCTCGTCGCCTCGGCAGGAAACGAACCCACCGGAAAGCCTGTCTATCCAGCCGCCTATTCTTCCGTCCTGGGGGTGGGTGCGCTGGCGCCGGACGGCACGCCCTGGAAACAGTCAAATCACGGCAGTTTCGTCTCGGTATCCGCACCCGGATATGCCGCATTCCCCGTGGGATACCGGGGCGAGGCCGGCCTCTACGCCGGCACCTCCATCGCCGCCGCCTACGTCGCCAACATTATTTCCGGGTGGCTGACGGAAAACCCCCATTGGCAAAAGGCAGACGTGGTTGATCATCTGCAAACGCAGTCCTTCAAGTAGCGGCCGGCCTGCCGGGTGAGCGCGCGCTTCGGGGTTTTCAGGAGCGGCGGGCGGAGGAGCGTGTGCCCGCGAGAATCGACTGGATCCTGTCGAGGCGTTCGCAGCCCGATATGCATTTGGGAAACTTCTCCCGGTGTTCACAGTTCCTGCACGGGCTTTTGACGAGGGTGCCGACCTCGAAATCGAATGTAAAGGTATATATGGTCATAACGGTCTCTGATCCGGACAGGGCGGCCTCGTTCAATGCCGACGCCGCCAGGAAAGCTTGCCTTGGATTGCGGCATGATTACCATGCTCGAATGTTTTTCGCAAGACAAAGCCGCTTCCGGGTCACGGCGCCCCGTCCCTGCGTCCGTGGAAGGCGCCCCGTCTGCCTCGCGATCGGGAATAATTTTATTCAGCCAATTGATTTTTCAGTACCTTTTTGCTATATCCTCACATTTCCAAAAAAAGCTTCCCTCGGGGAGAAAGGATCAAACCAAGGAGCGTGAATCGATGAATATTGTGAAATCCCTGTCTCGCCGTGCATTTTTCTGGGTCCTCTTTTTCAGTGCGATCCTCTGGCTGCTGATCGATGCCGCCGTTTACATCGCCGTCAACGTCAGTTCCCTGACGCTGTCGGCGCTCACGGAGGATGCCGGCATCGCGGACTATCAGGCGGCCATGGGGCAGTTCCGGAACTGGATCGACCTGGTCCGAGAATACTATATCCCAGCGTCGATCGTACTCGCGTTGGTGTTCGCCTTTCTGCTGTGGCTCTGCCTGCGGCTTTCGTTTTCCGGAGCCCTCAAGAAAGCCGCCCCGGCCGCTGCACGAAAGCCCAAGGCCGCAGCCCCCCGGAAGGCCGCCGCCGATGTGCCGGATCCGGCCGACGCCAGGCGAAACCGGGAGCGCCTCTATCTCCACCTTATCTCCACCCTCCAGCGGGAGGGGCGCCTCATGGACTTCTTTGCCGAGGAGATCGAGGAGTACGATGACGAGGACATCGGCGCCGCCGTTCGCAGCATTCACGAAAACTGCCGAAAGATCATCGACAAGTATGTCGTTCCCACGGCCATCCTGCCCGAAGAGGAGGAGAGCGAGATTACCGTTTCGCCGGGCTTCGATCCCAACGCCATCAAGCTGACGGGAAATGTCACGGGCGATCCGCCCTTCAAGGGGATCGTACGCCACAAGGGATGGAAGGCCCAGAAGCTCGACATGCCGACCCTGTCCGGAGAGCGGGATCCACGGATTATCGCACCGGCCGAAGTCGAAATCCCATAAGGCGGCGCGGACCCGGAGAACACCTCAAATCCATCGCTTGAACGAATCTCGAAAGTTGAGAAGATGATTCATGAACAACCAAGGAGAACGATCATTGACCGAGCCTGCCTATATTGTCGGTATTGATTTGGGTACCACCAACAGCGTCGTCGCCTATACCGAGGCCGATGTCCCCAAGGGGGAAGAACCCGATATCCGAGTGCTGGAGATTCCGCAGCTCACCGGGGCCGGGGTAGTGGAAAAGCAGACGATACTGCCTTCCTTCATTCTTCTGCCGACGCCCCACGACGTGCCACCGGATGCCCTCAAGCTGCCGTGGTCGGACGCCGAAGAAAGGGCCGTCGGGCAGTTCGCCAAAGACCGGGGGGCGGAATTGCCGCAGAAGCTGATCGCGTCCGCCAAGTCCTGGCTCTGCCACACCCTGGTGGACCGAAACAAGCCGATCCTGCCCTGGGATGCCCCCGAGGAGACCCCCAAGCTGTCGCCGGTAGAGGCGGCTGCGGAGATTCTGAAGCATATCCGGGATGCATGGAATTACACCATCGCCGGAGAGGATGAGAACCTTCGCATCGAAACGCAGGAAGTCCTGCTGACCGTGCCGGCATCATTCGATGCAGTGGCCCGGGATCTCACCGTCAAAGCGGCAGAGATGGCGGGCCTGAACCGGATCACCCTGCTGGAGGAGCCCCAGGCGGCTTTTTACGCGTGGATCGAATCCTCCAATGATACCTGGCGGGATAATATCGAAAGGGGGGACCTCGTGCTCGTCTTCGATGTGGGCGGGGGCACCTCCGACTTCAGCCTGATTCAGGTGGATGAGGCGGACGGGGAGCTCTCCCTCGAGCGGGTGGCGGTGGGCGATCACCTCCTGGTCGGCGGCGACAACATGGATCTGACCCTGGCCTATGCCGCCTCCCGGAAGCTGTCGTCCAAAAAAGCGCCCGATGCCTGGCAGATGCGCAGCCTGTGGCATGCCTGCCGGAAGGCCAAGGAGGCCCTGCTTTCGGACCCTGACGTCGAGGCCTACACCGTGACGGTCCTGGGAAGGGGAAGCAAGCTGATCGGCGGAACCAAAAAAGTGAACCTGGACCGCGACATGGTCCGGCAGATTCTCCTCGACGGTTTTTTTCCCCGCTGCGATCTGGACGCAGTGCCCGAGAGCCAAAAGAGGTTCGGTATCCAGGAGGTGGGCCTGGCCTACGAGTCCGATCCGGGGATCACGCGACATCTGGCCAGTTTTCTGAGCCGTCAGCACCGGGATGTCAACGGGGATCGCCGCCTCCCGACGGCCATCCTGTTCAACGGCGGCGTCATGAAGCCCGAGGCGCTGCGAAGCCATCTGGTGTCGATCCTCTCGTCCTGGGCGCCCGCCGATGCCGGCCAGCGCATCCGCGAGATTCCGACGGGGGACTTCGATCTCAGCGTGGCCCGGGGCGCGGCCTACTACGGTCTGGCCCGCAAAGGGGACGGCATCCGGATCCGCGGCGGCCTCAACAGAACCTACTACATCGGGGTGGCGGCATCCCTTCCGGCGGTGCCGGGAATGCCCGTTCCCATCAAGGCCCTCTGCGTGGCGCCCTTCGGTATGGAGGAGGGGACGGAGGCATCCCTGCCCGACCAGGAATTCGTCCTTGTGGTCGGCGAGCCGGTGAAGTTCGACTTCCTGGGGTCCTCCATAAGGATCGACGACGAAATCGGGCAGGTCATCGAGGAATGGGAAGACGACATCGAGGAGATCACCACCATCGAGGCCACCCTCGACGGAGAGTCGGGAACGACGATTCCCGTAATTCTGGAGGTCCGGGCCACCGAAATCGGCACCCTGGAGATCTGGTGCGTTGCCAAGGACGATGCCCATCGGCGCTGGAAGCTGGAATTCAATGTCCGGGAGCAGGCCTCCTTGGATGAAGACGAAGCATAGATTCGCGTCGGTTGCGATCAGGGGTCCAGGACCCGGGTGGCGTCACAAACGCCCCCCGCGGCGTCATCGCAGGCCGGGAGGCCGCCATTGCATTGTTCCTCCCATGATGGCTTGTGCATCCCGTAACGGACCGTATGGAATATCACCACAAGGAGCATGTCCGCCGTAAGCAGCGGGCGCGGCGCTTTCATGAGTTCGACGAACTTTTCCATGGCCTCCCATGCCCACCGAAGATCGGACAGACGCTGCAGGAGACGGGCAAACGCCTGCCGAGTCGATTTGGGCAGCGCCGGTGTGCCCACCCCTTCCTCCCATCGTTTCCGCCACTGGACCAGTGTGGCACGGGAAGCCCGGGAAAGGCCATCGGCATCCTTGGGCGACAGGGGCACCGGCGAATCTTTCAAGAGCCGCTCCATCTGGAGCCGTACGGCGGACTGGGAATCCCCGACCTCCGTCGACAGCACCTCTCTGGCAGTTTTGGGAATTTCAACCCGAACCTCCCGAAGCATCTTCGCGCTGCGTCCAAGCTTTCTTCGGAACTCTTCTTCCGCCTCCCGCCAGAAAAGGCAGCTGTAGCGGCGATACAGATCGATCGGGAAGCGGTTTTTTCGCCCGGCCTGCTGGATATCCTTGACCATCTTCGGTATGATGCGGCCGGCTTCCTGGCTCAGGTGCTGTCCCGTGATGAGGTTGTAGATCATGGCATTGACGGCGTACCAATCCTGAAGGTGAAAGATACGGGCAAGGCTGGGCCAGTGTCGGGATAGCACTTCGTTCGGGAACATATGGGATATGGTAGAATAGGAGGGCGTGCCGGCCAGCATGGGCTGCGGCATGCCATCGCCGTCTTCCTGCCTCAGGATGATCGCGGTCTCAAAATCGATCAGTCCGATGGAATAATTTTCCGGCGTTTCGAGAAGGAACGGTTCCCCGGAGAGATCCCCGGCGATGAAGACATTGTCCGGCTTCAGGTCCCTCATGGCGATGCCTTTTTCCTGCAGCAATACCAGGAGGCGGACGAGGTTCGTGATGATGCCGCCCATACGAGCCTTGTTCTGTGCAAAGCGCCTTCGGTATACATGCTTCCGCATCGTTTTTCGAAAACTCTCGATGACCCCGGAATGCGCCGCCAGGATCCTCTCGATCAGTGCGTTGACCTCGTCGGCCGCATCCGCGGGAAGGTGGGTGTTTTCCGGCACCGCAAGTCTGCCGGCAAGCCCGGAGAGAAACCATGCTTTTCGGCTGTACCCGTCAAGAGCGGATAGATCACAGCTCCGCTCCATGTCATGGAGGGATGCTTCGTATTCCCCATAAATCCCGTCCAGCTCGAAAAAAACGCCTTCCCCGTATACCTCCTCGAACATCATCGGATCGCCCAGGATTTCCGTCTGACCGGCGATTTCCCGCTGAAATGCCGCCGTGATGTCATGCATGTCAGCAACGACCTGCCCCAGAAAGCTGTACCGTGACAGATTCATGAAAAAGGCGAAGGAATTTCCGAACTGCAGATATTTTTGAAACACCGGTAGAATCTCGATCTTCTGAGAGCAGCGCTCCTCAAACGTTTCCGAATGGATTTCCGCCTCGTTGGAAAACGGGGAAACCTTGCCCAGGATGGCCGAGAGGCTGGGCGTCACGCAGCAGACCTCGGGTTCCAGGTGCTGGGCGATGCGGCGCTCTGCCTGAATCGATGCGAGATAATCCGAAACGTCGGTGATGGGCGCCGGCGGCACCTTGACGACCATCATATCGTCATAGATGACCTTGAAGCATTTGCTCTTGCTGCCGCTTTCCTCCCCGAGGGGGCTCAGGGTCATCCGCCGCGAAATCCACTGGTCCCCGCTCGAAGCGCGCAGCTCAAAAATCTGCTCCCCTTTCGCTTCAGATATCAGACGGTACTGCCCCGCCCGTCCGGAGAGGCCCATCTGGAGCTTGAAAATGTTGAGGAAAAACTCGACAATCTCTCTTCTGTCCGAACCGATCATGCTGTGGGCTCTCCTCCAGTGGCTTGCTGCGTCGCTCCGGCGCTCTCGATCCGGAGCCCCCGTTCGAAACGCCGTCGGGCTGCTCCGGGCTAACGGAGCATCGTCATGTTGGGCCTTGCGACAATTTCGGGCGGCGCCTCGAAAAACGCTGCAACGGCATCCCGCAGGGCGTCGATGGACTTGGCCCGGTGAACGCGGGAGTGGAACATGTGGCCGAATTTGAAATTGCCGGCATAATAGGCGGCAAACCTGTAGTATCTTCGAATCGCCGTCTGCGGGTCAAAATGTTTGAGCAGCAGATCAATCAGATCCAGCGCACAACGCCGGTATATCCCGACGTCCGGCTGAAACCCGTTCGTCCACTGTGCGAAGGTCCAAGGGCGGGCCACCGCCAGCCGGCCGATGGCCACGCCGTCGCACCCGGTAAGGGCGACCATCCGGGCGCAGTCCTTGATATCGAAGACGTTTCCATTGCCGATCACCGGGATGTCCACCGCCGACTTGACCCTGCCGATGTAGGCCCATTTGGGCTGCCGGGTCCGTCGGTCCGGGGCGACGCGGGGGTGGAACGTCAGGGCGTCGGCGCCGGCGTCGGCAAAGCGCCGGGCCATCTCCACCGCGGCCTCGGGGTCGTCTTTCCACCCGGTTCGGAACTTTACGAACAGCGGCGCCGAGACCGCGCGGCGGATGGCCGATACGATCCCGGCGGCCCGGACCGGGTCCTTGAGGAGCGCAGCCCCGCAGTTGTGCCGGCAGACCGCGGCGACGGAGCAGCCGAAATTGACGTCGACGCCCATGAAGCCCGCCTCGACGACCCGCACCGCAGCCCGGGCCATGACCTCGGGGTCGTCCCCGTAGAGTTGGCAGACCAGATGGGACAGCTCCGCCGGCCGCCACATGAACCCGGAGTAGGCCGGACCGCCCCCCGATGCCACCGAGCGCGAACCGCTCATCTCCGAAAAGAGGAGACCAAATCCCCCAAAGGTGGCGAGGAGCTCCCGGAAGGCCACATTGCCCAGCTTGGAGAGCGGCGCCAGAAAAAGCCGCTTCGGGATGCTTCTCCCCCCAATCCGAAGGGGCCGGTTCAACATCCGGACCACTTCTTCGACCCCCTCGTCCGCCGCGCCATCCCCGGGGCGGCACATATCCGTATTCTGCTTCATTTCATGTATGGGTGAATATGTCTGTTTGACGAAGTCGTCCCGGAGTTCAAGCTCCCCGGTCTTCATTCGGGAACGGACGCCCGGAAGATCTTCCCGCGCCCACGAAGCGTGTACCGTTGGACCCCCGCGGGAACCAGCACCGACATGCCCTGCGACAGGCGCGTCCGCTCCCCTGTTTCGTCCACCAGGATCTCGAGGTCCCTGCTCTCCGTGCACAGCAGAATCTCCACGCCGTTGTTTTCCATCGAAGCCCCCGCCGGCATGTCCGCCGGAGAGACCACCGACATCCGGAATTCCATCGCCTCAGACGCGTAGGTTCCTTCCTGCACACTCCGCCAATCGGGGGTCAGGATATCGAGGGGGCGGGGCTCGGTCCGGAGAATTTCAAGAAGCGCTTCGACGTCGATATGCTTGGACGTGAGGCCTCCCCGCAGTACATTGTCCGAATTGGCCATCAACTCGATCCCGACGCCGTCAAGATAGGCATGCAGCTCCCCGGCAGGCAGAAAAAGGGCCTGCTCGGGCGCCAGGCGGAAGAGGTTCAGAAACGCCGGCGAGAGGACGCTGATATCATCCCGGTAGACCTGGTGCAGCGTGAGGATCCATTGAAACGCCGAATCATCATCCCTTCGGGAGGCGGCATTGGAAAGGCCCTCTTCGAGCACGGCCCTCCGTTGTTGGTCGGGGCATGTCATGATGCGCCGATAGAACCGCCGCACCGCATCGGCGGCCGGCCCCAGCCCGAGCATCTGAAGCTCCGCTTCGAGGGAACGTGGGCAGAGCCGATTCATGAAGGATAGGATCTCCGGAACCGCTCTGAAGCCGCAGAGCCCCCAGAACGGGGTGAGCGCGCAGATGCACTCGGGCTTGTGGTTGGCGTCCCGGTAGCTCCGTTTCGGTGCGTCGATGGGAATCCCCGCCTGGTTCTCCGCCCTGAAACCAGCCTCCGCCTGGGAAAGATCGGGATGCGCCTGGATGGAGAGGGGGGATGCGGCCGCCAGCACCTTGAAGAGGTACGGCAGCTGCCCGCCAAAGGCCTCGACAACC